>JAFAPF010000172.1 GCA_019247245.1 Rubrobacter sp.
TACGTCACTACCTTTACACGCTAGTAGAATCTTTACCAGCTTCTTGGTCCATGGAGATCATTGTCGGTGTGCTGCCAGTTCTATGAAAACCCTCACACCAGGGAGATGCCTCTCCAAGGTGCAAAGTCAGTATGACGATATGGTGATTGTTCGCTTATATCCAAAAATGCCTGCAAACAAGCATGTTTACTCTTATGGGTCATTCCCCGCTTTTAGTCGTACAGCACGCTAGCTATCCAGACGAGGTAGCCGTAGTCAAAGCGTGCCGTGCTGGATCAAGGGGTTCGAAGAAGGCGCGCCCGATGGCAAAGATGCCGCACTGCGGTATCCAGAAATCACCGAGCCTTGTTTGTACGGGAAGAGGACCAACACTGCCCAAGTCTTATTACCCATCCTGGCCGTGCTGGACTGTATCGCCCAGATGAGCATGGGGTTGGCTATAAACTTCTAGTGGCTGGGCACTTGGCCCGTCAGCCCCAGACGTCCTGCCTTCAGCATAAGGCTGGCTACTTTTCCCATCGGTTTGAGCACCGTTTACTTACGCCACAGCGCATCAGGCAACACGCCGCCCACCGCGTTGATCAGGCGAGTAGCCGGAGTTTCCGTCAAAGAAAGATGCCAATCGAGACCAGAGTCCTCTTCGATCGATACAGTGAAATCTCGAGGACTCGACCAGATGATCTCGATCTCCCTCGCCATCGCTTCACCAACGGCACTCCCGAAATAGCGAGAGCAAGCCAGCTGCGGCGGTACATCTGAATAGAAAGTCCATCTTCCTTGTGGGTTGCGGTGCCAGATAGACGTGTAGCCCTGTCCTAGCGAAGAAGCCGGGAATCGGCGCATGGCCAAGAGATCTCCGGAGGTGAATGGTACCCCCATCACCCTATACCCGGCGAAACGCTCTTCGTTCCCACTCGGAAGCTCCGCACCTTGTTCTAACCTAACCACAAGTTCCTTTGGCTCTGCCACGCTTCCTCCTGTTGCGTTATCAGGGGTAGGTGGTGGCCCTACTGTGCCAAACCGCCTCAGTCGGGTAGTCTAAAAAGAATCCGTCCGCCTCCTTTCTCCCGCTTTTCCTGGCGGATTAGCTAACTTCTTAGACGATGCCCACAAATAACGAATCAGTCAAGGGTTAGGAGGCGGCGGGCAGCCTTCGGCATTTATCACAAGATGTATAAAGCAGCGAGTTCTAGAATGCCGAGGCTAAAATATCGTACTGGCTAATTGTTCTAAGGGGGAAGCTCATCGGTACACACGCAGGACTATTGCGCAGCAACCTGAGCGAATGTTAGTCCTTAAACCTGCTAAGCATAGAATATGGCTATTTGCAGGAGTTTTGCAGCTGTAGAAACCTCTAGAAATCTATCATGCTGCCTTCCCACGGTAGAGGCTGCTGGTTCGAACACAGCATCGACCACTCAGGGAAAATAATATTTCGCAGGTAGAACGTGAAGTACACATGGCCGAGTGAGCTTATTAGTTGTCGAGTTTGTCAGAAACGATATGGTGCTTTGAGGAGCCCTCGACAGATCCGAAGGAAGTGGTGTCGTCCCTGCCATCGTGGGGACGAGAGCGCCCGCTCACCAGTGCTGTCTTGCCTACGTCGAAGGATTCAAGGACCTGTGCGCCTTGATCAATCCGACCGGTATTCTTCTCTCCTTCTACCTCAGGTAAGTCAAAGAAAGCTCGCACACGCCTCACCTCTTTCAAAGTGGCCGAAGCGCGAGAGATCTTCTTTTCTTCATAGGAAACGATGCCCTCGCAAGCCTCTTGCGCTCTCCGAAGCTCCTCCTCCAGAGAGCTTACGGTCTGTGCGGTCTTCTCCTGAACCTCGTTTTGCTCGTTGCGGGCAAGCTCTATCTCAGAGCTGAGCTTCGACCACAGCGCCCGAGTGGACACGTCCAGCTCAGAGAGCTTGATACCGGCAGCAGCGAGGGTCCTTCGTACGATGAGGACCGCATGTTCCCGGGGAACGGTCGATGGCAGGTCGGCGATTGTCTCAGCGATACGCTGAATGCTAAAGCCCTGTGGCTGCTCCTCCTCTCCTGGCCCCTTCCTTTTCCAGGACCTCCTCGCCTCGATCTCCTCGGCCGCATAGGATCTAGAGTCGTCCTCATCCGCATCTCTCCCGAGTAGCCTCGAGAGTAAGCCGCTTTTGCTCATTCTTTCCCCCCTGCACTTATGTTCTACAGCTCGGGAGATATTTTAACCTTCACACAGCCTCTTTCAGCATTGTAGGGGGTGATCAAGCTGTTACGAGCGTCGACACATAGCCAAGATGTAGGGGGTTAGCGTAGATAAATTCTAAAGGTTGTGGATATAGAAATTAGCACCCTGTAGTCCTAGTCATAATAGGTGACGTTGTTGAGGGAAGCCAAGGCTAGGAGCTTGGAGGCACTCGTCGAATCACACCCTGTACGTTTCTTGGTTGCGCTTGCAACGCGATACAAAAAGGCTGGAAAGCCCTTCCGAAGAGGAGGACCCTCCAGCCTGGTAGGTCAATTTCCCTGTCGGCACCTCATAGTTAGAGACGGGGTCTCTAGATGCTCCGCTCCTGCTCTCGGACCTGCCGCTGCACCTCACGTTACTGGTCCAGCAGCGCCCGCTCCTATGGGAGCAAGACATCGTTGACGAAGCAGAGGGCTGGTTCGAACCCAGCATCGCCAACTCAGAAAAAGTGCTGCCTTGCAGGTAAAGCGCAAAGCAAAATTGGAGCCTTGTGCAGCAACGCGGCGCAGCTTCTGTAAGGTTAACCCTTCCATCCACTTCTATAACCTACTGACCCTAGGTTGTTGACAGAACTGTCGTCGATTCTTGTGGGAGTTTCCCCTCACCGTACCCACAGCAAGAGCCCTGATCATCTACACAGTTCTTTGGGTTGATCCTCCTAGCATAGGGTAAGTTGTGCTGCCTCAATCTAGGAAGCTTCGAGAGGAAGAAACGTGACGGAACGGTATGATCTTGGTTATCGGACTGTAGGAATTAGCAAAGAGAAGGGCCCGAGGAGAGAAACGTAGGAGAGAGATTATGAGCCGTGAGATGTTAGTGGATCCCTGACCTTCTCTGGAAAAAGGCGAACTCTTCTTACCCGCAGCAACCTAGCTCTATACGCACAAGAAGGAAAAGAAGGGCCGGACATTTATCAGTCCGGCCCTTCTTGCAGCATTCTATGTTATACCTGAGTTAGCTAGCCCCCGCTGCCTGCACTATCGCCTGGTCGCAGGTCACATCCAACGAGGGCTCCTCATCGATAGAGGAACCCTGCAGATCAACAAGGTCGTCCAAGAAGTCTACTAGATCATCAGGGCTATGGAAGAATTGAAGTGGGTTCCCCTGCTTATCAAACAATACAGGAGCGAGGAGACCCTCTTCCGTTAGCTGTCGCAGCCATTCAAGAACCCCTTGCTGGTTCAGCACGTTGCCGGTGTTAACAACCTGCAAAATAGGCGCGCATATGTTGGAGTTGTCGCCTGAGTTGCTGACGCCAGCCACTGGATTAGCGGCACCGCTCGTAGCTCCTCTTGCCGAGAACTCCTGGTTAGGGTTAGCTTGGGCATTTGCTGAGTGAGCCCAGCTCGCTGAAAGCATTATCGCAAGACCAAGCGCAAGGATTAGCCCGACCTTCTGGCGAAAGCTCACTTGAACACTAAGGTACTTTGTACTATCCCTCTTCATCTTTTCCCCCTCCTTATGTTTCTTGTAGCTATACGCCTCCCTGGCGGTAACCAAGAAGCCGCTAATAAGCTAATAAACTACTTATGAGAAACCTTGAGCCCCCTCCCTATGTTTCTTGTAGCCACGTTCCCTGGGGATCAACCAGGGAGTCGTTAATAGATTACGCATGAGAAACTCTTGGTGGATTGCCTCTGAAGTATTTTTTGAATTAACCAGCAAAGAGATTATCTTCGAAGGGAAATTATATAATTAGTGATTTGCAGGTAAAATGCAGACCAAAGCAAGAGGCTGGAGTAAATCCCAGGCTTTTCTAGATCGATGTGACCAACATGGCTCTTCACAAACAGTGTGTCGTTAGAGGTTCCGCCCCTCTTCGTCTTCTAGGAACATGTTATCTGGCAGCGGCTCCTCCTGCGGGAAGAGAGGGTTGACGAAGCGAGCGATGAGGATGCTAGCCTCATACATTAGGACCATTGGAACGGCCATGAGGATCATGCTGAAAGGATCCTGCCCAGGCGTGAGCGCAGCAGCGATTACGGCGTTGACAACTATGGCGTGTCGCCGGTAGCGCCTAAGCAGCTGGGCGTTTACCAACCCGAGCTTCGCCCCAACATAGCTCGCAGTAGGAAGCTCAAAGACTATTCCGAATGCGAGGAGGAACCGCGTGACGAACTTAAGGTAGGCGTCGGCGGTGATGATCTGCTCGTAGCGGTCGGTGCCGTAGTTGAGCAAAAACTCCATGCCTATGGGCAGCACCAAGTAGTAGCCGAACGCTACTCCCACCAAGAACAGCGAGGAGGATAAAGTGATTAAGGTGTACGTGAACACCCGTCCTACATCCCCCACCGCCGGCGCGACGAAGGCCCAAGCTTGGTAGATCAGGATCGGTAGCGTCAGCAAGAACGCCGCATACAGCGTCAGCTTGATGTCCGTGATGATAGGCGTGGTAATAGACGTGAATTTAAGGTCCTCTAGCCCCGAGGGTTCAAGCAGCCACTCATAGATCCACTCTCGGAAAAACCAGGCCACGATTGCAGCAGCCGTGAAGGCGATTGCCACCTTGAAGATCCTCGAACGTAGCTCGTTGAGGTGCTCTATGAGGCTCATCCGCGCTTCATCACGAGGGGGCCGGCTCGGTGGTAGCTGTAGACGCCTGCTAGACATCTAAGCTCTAGAGCTTAGCGTTGTGCTCGAAGCGCCCGATCCGTTCGATACTGATACCACCCTCATTCCCCAGGTGGGCTTTGTTATTAGAAAGGACCTTATATCCTGCCTCCTACGGGTTAGAAGATGCGCTTTCTCTTAGGTATCCTCTTCTTCTGTTATACGAGGGTCTGTGTTCCAGGCGGGAAGGGTAGAGGTGGGCTTCCAGTCTCCTACTCCTACAAGCTGCAAGTGGCTCTCTGCGTGCTGAGCAGAGGAGAGGGCTTGAGCCAGCCTCGCTCGAGCCCTAACTGCCAGTACCAACCCCTCGTCGGCCATCTCCAAGACCTCCGGGCCAA
This sequence comes from Rubrobacter sp., assembly GCA_019247245.1. Taxonomy (GTDB): domain Bacteria; phylum Actinomycetota; class Rubrobacteria; order Rubrobacterales; family Rubrobacteraceae; genus Rubrobacter_F. The sequence continues at coordinate 5,178 of JAFAPF010000172.1, forward strand.
CATGAGCGTAGCGGGTTAGCCGCCTCTCTAGCTCTAAGAGTGCAAGGTCCAGCGCGCTCAGAAGTTCGGTGTTAGATAGGGCAGAGAGGACCTCTCTGTAATCGGGGGAGGTCAGATCGTCCGACCCAAGAGAGCCTTCATCGTTTGGTTGAGACACCATTACTTCTTAAAACCTCCTACATATCCGGCAACTGAGCACGGTTCTCTCTACTAACGCTAGGATCTCCAGCCAGAGGGAGAAAACAACCGCAGTATCGCTCTACCGGCGAGTAGGAGATTCCGGCCCTTTTAGGTGGGTAACTTCCTTCTCCTTCTGAAGCTCCTCCTGGGTCCTTGCCTCAGGCTGCCCTTCTATAGTCTCAGGAGGCTTCTTGTTCTCCTCAAACTCCTCCTCCTTGCTGTTTAGCCTCTCCTTAAACTCCTTGATGCCCTGGCCCAAGCTGCGGCCCAACTCTGGCAAACGCTTGGCACCAAAGAGTAGTACGATGATCAGAAGCAGAATTATGAGATGGGACGGCGCCAAGAGCCCTGAATACATGAGCGTTTCCTCCTTTCTTTAGCTGACCCTCTCTGGGTCTTTACGAACCGCTTCCTTGTTATTGCTATGGTGGTTCGATTTAGTAGGGGTCATGCTCAGCTCCTCCTTTAGCTCTTCTTTAGCCTCCTGAATACTCTGGATAGTACGCCCTAGATTCCGGCTTATCTCCATTAGATTAGACGTTTGGGCCCAAAAACCACCAAGGCCATTACAAGAACGAAAAGCAAGTGAGTCGGTTGGAAGAGCTCAAACATAAAGGAGCGGTTCCCCTCTCTTTTCTTTAACTAGCTCCGGTCTTCTCCGCTTTGGCCAGCGCAAGAACTGCCTGAGCACCTACAGCAACCTCTGAGGATATTTTACCCTCTTCATCGATGAGCACCGCTGAAGGCGTGACACCAGCACCAAAAGCACGCCCTATGCTGAATCGCTGGTCGAGCACCACTGGCGAGCTAAGCTCCATCGCCTCATTAGCCTCCTCCGTTCCAGCTGAGACTACCAGAAGCTTAGCAGCCTCTTCTGGAGGGCTTACCTCCCACTCCTTTAGCTCGGGAAGCATCTGCTGGCAAAAACCGTACCCCGGGTTCCAGAAAAGTACTAAGGTCTTCTCTCCCCTAAAGTCCCCAAGCTCTACTGTGCCGCCGTTAAGGTCCGGCAGTTTTATAGACGGTGCGGGCTTACCTACCTTAGGTCCTGCTGGCATGGCCTGCTGTACGTCGTGGTTCGTGGGATGAACCTTTCCACAGTTGGGGCGAGGCTCTCCTTGGGCTGCTGGGAACACGGGTAGTTGAAAAGGCTCCTCTACCGCACGTGATAAGAGAGCACTTATAGCTTCTGAGCCCCCTACCACAGGGCTGCCTATTGTGCCATCGAGCTGAACGACTAGCGCGCTTGGTGTACCGGTAACCTCAAAGGCATGGGCGATCTCCCAGTCTTCCTGCAAAAGGACGTTGCCTACCCATGCTCTATGCTCTTGACGCCGTTCTCTTCAGCGCTGCCGCGGCTTATTGGAGTGATGGTTAGTTTGTCGGCGTGTTCTTCTACCGGTGGCCTATCTCCGGAAGAAGCGCATTGCAGGAGCCGCAATTAGGGTCGGTGAACAACAGCATCACTGGTTTGCCAGAAGAGCGCAGGGACTCTACCGTAAGCTTCTCTCCATAGAGCCCCGAGAGGCTGAAAGCAGGGGCTGCAGCCCCTACCGGAAGTCCAGGAGGAGCTTGATGCACTCCAT
>JAFAPF010000174.1 GCA_019247245.1 Rubrobacter sp.
CTGGAGTCTCAAGAGGCTCTACCATGAGATGTCATGCCAACTACTAAGGGGTTTTGTGCAAGGCCCTCTCTAGCCGCATACGCAGAAAGGTTGGCCGTGAAGCGTTTCACAGATTCGGCATGTTGGGGTGTGTTTCGTCTACACAATATTTTTTCATTCCTCCTGGCGCTCGTTGGCTTGTACCTGACATGCTGGTAGTACTTGTAGCCTCGAACGGCCTGAGACATAGGCGAGCATGTGGGGGCGGTTCAACGATACTATCGCCTAGGTAAGTGCTAGGTCCACCCCAGGGGCATCTCCATCAACTAGGGTAGCGCGAAGCCTCACCTCGCGGGTGTTTGTAATTTGTAAACAGCATAGGTATAACCCGCCCTCTATATAGGCGCAAGGTTTTATGTATCAGTAGTTCATTGAGCCGGTCTTTCAGGTTAGGATAACCTTTCCGCTTTGAAGCTCTGTGTCGATTTTAGCTAGAGGCGTAGCTGCAGGGCCTTGCACTACAGCTGCATCGTGTGTTGGGTCAAAGACCGAACCATGGCACGGACAGGCTAACTGCTGGGTCTGCGGTTGGTAGCTCACCGTGCACCCTCTGTGCGTACAAACAGCAGAGTAGGCTACAAAGTCCCCGCTTGAAAGGTGCACGAGAACCCCTGGCTGCCCTAAATCGGTATCTATAAATGCCAAAGCCGAGTTAGCTGGCACCTCAGACTCTTGGGCTATGACCTGTCCGCTACTAACGTCAGGACCAGCGGCTTGAGCGGTAGTAGTATCCCCACCTCCCCCGCTGGCCTGGGTGGACTGCTCGTCGTCGCTTCCACTGCTGCCCTGTCCACCACCGCTGCAGGCACTCAGCACGGAAGCGATAGCCGAGCCTGCTCCAAGCATCGCCGCCAAGCGAATAAAGCTCTTCCTTGAGATAGGTGTTTTGTTCAAAGTGATCTCTCCTTGCTAGGTTTGAGGTGCACAGTGGAGGACTTTATCCTCGGTCGTACTTTCTTTCCACCCATCGTTGATTATGAGGCTATGCTTTGCCTATAAGGAGCATATGGATTCTCACAGAGTAAAGGCACATCCCATAGATATAGTTGCCAGCACCTAATCTCCCAGGTGGTTTCTGACAATTTCTGTTATCGGCACAGCTACATCTCTTGGGTGTTAGAAGCGGGTAGAGCAGCCTAAAGAGGAAGGGAGCTGATTCCTTAGAGAGGTGCCAAATAGCTAATAGAGCATCTACCTAGCAACCTTCATCTGCGCTCGGGAGCAGTATGGGTATCTCTTCATAGGAAGAGCATCACGAACAAAGCCTCAACAACTAGTAAAAGTACGTTCGGATGGTCAAACTACTCCCTTTTGCTTTCGGGCATCCCCAGCAAACGCACGGCTAAGTTGCCCAAACAAAGGCCCTAGCGACGAAGGAACTCATCAGACCCGATCGCTTCTCGCAGTAGCTCCTCTCCCCACCCTCGTCTGTGCTGCCCAGGGTAGGTCGTGCCCGTGAGCCAGGACGTAGGAGATGAATACTAACAGGACGCCGTTCAGCGGGTGTAAAGCCGATATGAAGGGGGCTCCCGCTTGTAAGGAGTCGGTTGCCAATAGGTATTGTAAGAGCAGCAAAACTACTAACAACGCCGTCAGCCCTACCTTCCAACGATCGAGATTACCGGTGAGAAGCGAAGCCACAGCGAGGATTAGCAAGACTACCGATGCGTATATCAATACATCGCCAAGCGTTCGGTGTGAACGGAAAGTGGCCGCCCTGAAGACGCCGAGCCCTGCGAGGAAGAACTGAACCAACAAGCCGGCGAATAAGATCCAAGCGAGACCTTGATATATGTAATAGATCCCTCGACTCATCCTAACCTCCCTCTTTAGCTTTCGTGCATCCCGATTTCGTATACGCCATCTCGCCCACAGACCTTAAACCTTTCTCCCACAGAGCACTATGGGGTGGTGTAATTCAGCCCACTCCCTCCTTCGGGACCCATAAGCGCTCGGTTCCTAAACTGTTGTGATTTGTCTTTGATAAATAGAGGAGCCCGCACCCAAGCACGGGCCCCTTCTTGTAAGGAGATCTCTCAACTATTGCGCATCATGCGCTGTGCAATCTCAGCTAGTTCGTCTGGGTGGTAGCCCGGAGCGTACTCGGAGGGATCCGCTGGATGATCCGCTGCCTGTCCTCCCTCCGGGGGACCATCGACTACCTCAACCTCCTGACCGTCCTCTGGATGTACTCCCTTCCACACCTTGTCAACGTCCCGGAAGTCTTCGGGACTGAAGCGGTAGAGCGTGCGGTGGCTGCCCGCCTCCTCGTATTGCCTGGTCTCTGGGAACTTAGAGTTCGGGATCCTAGGTACGTTGAGCATCTTTGTCATCTCAGCACCAGTGAGTTGCTCTAGTGCCTTGGCATAGGCCACTTGGTGCACACCGCCCCGCACCAGCAGGTAGCCGAGCATGGCGCGGGCTATCGGATGATCGGTCATCTCATAAACCCGGATCTTGTGCAGCCGAGCTCCGCTCTCCAAGAAGAAGTTGTGCAGAAGATCGAGGATCAGGTCCCCTGAGTTGAAGACATAGTCACCCTGCCAAGGCTGGCCCATCGAGTTGGCAACCAGAGCCGAACCGCCGTTGACGATGAAGTGGTGGGTGTTGCGAACGTCTTTAAGACCGGATAATGGTAACGAGGTTGGGTCGACCTCCCCGTCTTCAGTACCCCTAGTTGCACCCGTGAGCATACCGTTGATGGTGGCTGCTACCAGCTCGATGTGACCTAGCTCCTCGGTAGCGATGTTCGCTATCAGATCATAGTAGGGCTTAACTTTATCTCTTCCGCGGAAGTTGAAGGACTGGTAGGTATAGTTCATCAGCGTGGACATCTCGCCGAAGCGACCACCCAGAAGCTCCTGGACTGCAGCAGCAGCGTTAGGGTCGGGCTCCTCTGGCATGGGTAGCTCGACCTGTAGCTTGTCTATACGTAGAAACACAAGTCAACCTCCTCCTGACTTTTTCCCGCTAACCCCTAATGGGATTAATTCTATACACTATGAGTAATAGTGTATAGAAAGAGTGTATAGAAAGTTTAAGAATTTTCTAAGAGGAACAACTCTGAGGAGTTGTCGCCAAAGAGCTAGTGCCTATACGCCCCCGAGAGTATAGGGAGACCGTCTCGTTACCTCAGCATCAGTTTAGAGGCTCCTGAACCCGTTATTGGGCTATACATTAAGGAGGCCCGACCCTGCAGCTGATCTCAGCTACGCTCGGGCTTAGCTACTTCGTAAACAGCTGCCATGTCCTCTTCCCCATATCCTGCGTCACTCGCTTCTTCAAAGCGAGCATTGACCGCTTCTGCTATCAACAGGTGTAGATCACGGGCCTGGGCAGCTTCAAGCACTAGATCCGAATCCTTTTGCGCTAGGTTCACTGAGAAGCTCGTTGGAAACTCCTCATCGATCATCATCTGACCCTTCATCTGCACGTACGGCGCGTCTAATGGCCCGCCCTCGACGGCCTCAAGGAAGTGCGCAGGATCTACACCGAGGGCCCTAGCGAGCGAGATAGTCTCCGCCAGCAAGGCGAGGAGACCGTTGAGCCAGCTGTTGGTGACGAGCTTGAGACGACTACCAGCTCCAGCAGGCTCAAGCCATAACGTTTTACTGCCTATGGCTTCGAAAATTGGCTGGCACCGCTGGAGAGCTTCCTCGGGTCCGGAGGCGAGCACTACCAGTTGCCCCTGCTCGGCAGGCTCTTTGGTTCCAAGAACAGGAGCGTCGACGTAGATAATATCGTGCTCTGCAGCAACATCGGCAAGCCGCTCGCTGCCCTCCTCTCCCACCGTGCTCGTCTGAATCCATACCCCATCTTCGCTCAGCACTGAAAGCGGGCTATCCTCTGCACGCACGACCTCTTCTACGGCATCTACATCCGGGAGTATCGTTATCACGAAGTCGGCATCCTGGGCAGCTTCAGCAGGAGTGTCTACTACATCTACGCCATCATCGGCCAGTGGCTCGGCCTTTTCGCGCGTGCGATTCCAAGCGCGTACTTCCATGCCGTCAGCAAGCAGGTTGCGTGCTATCCCAGCACCCATGTTTCCGGTTCCTAGAACAGCTACCGTAATATTTTCTTCCATTTTTCAATCCTTTCTAGGGATTCTTACATTGGTAAGGGCTAGAATATCTTGTACTACCCAAAAAAAGACGCTAACAATCTTGTTGTCCACGTTACGCTTGCTCTTAATTCTCACCAACTATACCCACGCGCCAAGTTAGCTATGACTACTTGCTGCTCATCCTCAGGAGGTGCGTTATTACTTCTTTAGACGCTCTAATAGTGCTGCTTCACAAACGGCTCGCGTAAGAGGAGGAGTGTTAAGCTGAGTAGGCGAACCTTGCTTCTTATGGGCTTGGCGAGTGGGCTCCTCATCATAGCGCTTGTGGGGCTATACCTGCGGAGCGGCCTCAAGCCTGAGAGCTTTACCGTTGACTGGAAGCGGTAGGAGATGCTTTAGGCAAAGACCCCGAATCCAAAGGAAACAGCGTCTACGAGGCGAACCCTCGGTTGTATACGCTCTGGACATCCTAAGCTGGGACGTCTTCTTCGCACTCTCGATGTTGTCGCCGCCCCGATCTTCTGGGGTAGCAGTTTGGCCGCATGAATCTGCTTGCTGATGATCGCCAGCGGGGTGCTCGTGCTCGCTGGCTTGAGCGGAGTCGTGGTGGCAACATGCAGCTGCGAAACATCGGCATAGTCGGCTACGTCGGGGTGTTTCTCGTCATGGCAGCGCTGCTTGCTGTCTTGTTCTATAGAGCGACACCGCTAGAGGCCTAACACGAGCATCAACCTGGCATGAGACTGTCGAACGGTAGACTGAGAGTCGGTGATGTGTGCAGCTGGGAGTTTTTGTGCCTCGATCGGCGTGAGGCATGGGCGAGCGTGTGGGGATCCACGATACTATCGCCTAGATAAGTGCTAGATACGCCTAAGGGGTGTCCCTGTCAACTAGGGTGGTGCGAAATCTCAGCTTGCGGGTGTTTGTAATTTGGAAACATCGTAGGAGATCGTTAATTATTAGGTGAAGAGGCCTGGTGCCCTCTCCAGAGGGATGGTGGAAAGGGAAAGGAGGAGTAGGGCACCAGATTGTTAGAACTACGTACGTATCACACATATGTTTGGTTCACATTCCTGCTAACAGCTTTGCACCAAAGGCCTGACCAGGTACTACGTAGCGTGGGTAAGATGCGAATATTATCCAACACCTTTACAACCATACTACTCCTGGTGCGAAGCCCTGGCTAACCTGGTTGCACGTTGCTTAGGATACTTGAGCCTTTAGCCCAAAAACCTCTTCGAGGACGTTCCCAAGGTTAACCAGTATGCTCATCGCGGATGGTACCGACGGTTCGTGCCCGTGCAGAGCCCATACCACTGCATACGCATCTGTAAGAGAACGTTCGATGTTTTCAAAGGTCCTCGGTTTGTATACGTCGGGCAACCCGATCGAGGTGGCGCAGCCACCACCTAGACCAACGCCAGCTCCACCTTGGGATCTCCCCTCACTTAACAGGGTGCTGCTAAAACCTCAGCTCAGACCGTTCCTAGGCTCTGGAAACTGTAGAGAAATGGCGATTATCGGACGAGATGAAAGCCCAGCAGATTAAGCAACACTATAACCAGTATGATTATCACCAGGATGGAGATTACGGTACCAACTTCTCCTCGCACTATCTACCTCACCTCCAACGATGCGAGATCCTAAATACCCAGAAGCCGCAATAAGAAGATGAGCACGATGAGGACGGCCAAGACCCCGATTATCAGCTCTAAAGTCCCACCCCTCATGTACTAACTCCCTCTTTACTCGACTCTTTTGCTCGTTATACAGGAGAGTCGCGCTACTCTAGAGAAGTCGCAGTAGGATGTAGATCAGAACGATAACAACCAGTACACCGATCAGCAGGTTTATGGCCCCGCCACCCCTCATGCTCTAACCTCCCTTTATGCTTTTCGGTTCTCTGATACTGTACCCGCTTCTGATTAATCGAAACAAATTATCGCAAACTATCGCAAACAACTTAAAAAGAAGGGCGGCGCCTCACGGCGCCGCCCAAGAGATCCCTTTCGAGGAACCTACTACATCATGCCGCCCATGCCACCACCAGGCATCGCAGGAGTCTCCTCCTCTGGCTCTGCCACGACCACGTCGGTCGTGACGATGAGGCTGCCGATGGAGGCCGCATTCTGCAAAGCGCTCCTCGTGACCATCGCGGGGTCGATGATGCCCGCCGCGATCAGGTCCTCGTACTCGCCGCTCAGGGCGTTGAAGCCGACAGAGTCAGCCTGGGACCGGACCTTATCGACCACGATGGACCCGTCAGCTCCGGCGTTCTCGGCGATCTGCCTTATCGGCTCCTCTAAAGCCCGGTGAACGATCCTGGCTCCAGTACGCTCGTCACCGTCGAGTGAGCCGAGTAGGTCAGCTACATCCTCCTGGGCGTGCAACAGCGCTACGCCGCCGCCCGTCACGATACCCTCTTCCAAGGCCGCCCGGGTTGCCGAAAGGGCATCCTCGACCCGGTGCTTTCTCTCCTTGAGCTCCGTCTCAGTAGCGGCACCAACCTTGATGACGGCTACGCCGCCGGCGAGCTTGGCCAACCTCTCCTGAAGCTTCTCA
>JAFAPF010000177.1 GCA_019247245.1 Rubrobacter sp.
AAGATTTTGATAGCCACGGGACGATCCAAGACCTCGTCTCTACCCAGAAAGACCCGCGCCATGCCACCTGCCCCTATCTGGTGCTCGAGCACAAACCTCTGGGCGAACCTCGTCATGCGATCGATTATATAATGGCTCTCCTGCGCAAGGCTGACTCTCCCCCGCTTCAAACCTTTCAGGTTTTCTTCACCAGATGGTCCAGCTTCCACTCTCCACCCTCGTTGACGCACTCCCAGGTCCCGGTAACGTAGGTCGAAGCCTCCCCTTTACGGTCCTCACGGACCGTGAAGTCCACCCTTGCCGTATCACCCGAGACGTCCGCTTTGGGCATCTGCGTGAAATACACCCACGTGAGCGTGCCCATCCGCTCCTGCTGGGCCCACTGCTCCGGGGAGCCCACCTCCTTTTGCAGTCGCGAGGAGAGGTATGACCACACTTTGTTGGGATCCTGAAACGACTCTTCTACATACATGTAGTAGACCGCACTCTGGGCGTCTTCCGCCGAAGGTGGGGCGGGCTGGGGGGGGGCAGAGGTCTCCGCAGCTTTTTGTGGTTGGTCGGTGGTGGCCTGTTCGGTTTTCCCAGCGTCGGAGCTCAGCAAGGAGGCAGGCATACCCACGATGCCGAAACCGAGCAGGAGCAGCAACCCAACGCTGCCCACGGCGAGCGCTGCCCGCCGGCCCCGCCTAGGACGAAAGGCCCGGTGGTGGAAGACCTGTTCTGGCATGACCGGTGTGCGATCCGAGGCTACGATAGGGTTGACGCGGTCCTTCGACCCCCGGAGCACAGGACCGAAACTCCTGGTCCTCGCCGCGTCGGCAGTATTCGAGATCCCGGCAACGCCCGCGGCTCCAACCTCCCGCGCAGCCTCAGCGAGGCTCCTCGCAGTCTCGCCGACGGGCGAGCGGCTCGGCCCGGCACCGGAGGCCAGGGTGTTCAGGCGGAGTAACCGCTCTTGGAGGTTTGCGACGTCCGGGCGGTCGGCGGGGTCCTTTGCGAGGCAGGCAAGGATAAGCTCCTCGAATGGCTCGCTCAGGGCAGCTCCTCGCGCCCGAGGCGGGGTCGGGGGCCTAGTGAGTTGCTGGTTCGCTACCTCTAGCGAGCCACCGGAGAACGGCGGCTCGCCGACCGCCGCTTGGTAAAGGGTACACCCCAAAGAGTAGACATCGCTCTTCGGTGGGATCTCCTCTCCCCGCAACTGCTCAGGAGACGAATACGAGGCGGTGCCGAGATAGGAGCCCGTTCGGGTAGTCTGCGTAGCAGCGTCCAGTGCCCGGGCGACGCCAAAGTCGGTCAGCTTCGAGCGGCCGTAGTCGTCGATTAGGATATTCTGGGGCTTTATGTCACGGTGGACGATACCCCTCTCATGAGCGCGGACGAGCCCGGAAGCGACGTCGGCGCCTATCCGCGCGAGCTCCTTCTCGGTGAGCGGTCCCTTCTCGTCCACAACCATTTTCAGGTCTCCGCCAGAGACGTACTCCATAACGATGTAGGAAACCTCACGCCCTTCAAACTCCCCTTCACCTGCATCGTAGACCTGGACTATGTTGGGGTGAGAGAGCCGGGCAGCGGTGCGACCCTCACGCCTAAAGCGGGCACCGACCTCAGAGTCCTCATAGCCCTCCCTCAAGATTTTGATAGCCACGGGACGATCCAAGACCTCGTCTCTACCCAGAAAGACCCGCGCCATGCCACCCGCCCCTATCTGGTGCTCGAGCACAAACCTGCCGTCGAGGCGTCTCATAAGGATCTCCTTGGTTAATAGAGAGAGACTAAATGACCTCCCGGCCCATGGCGCTCGCAAAGGGTTGCAAAACCTCGCGCAAGCTCAGGAGAGCTTCTATGGGGAGTGCCTGCTCCGCATCACAGAGGGCTTCCTGAGGCTCGTGGTGCGACTCCACGATCAGACCATCAGCCTCCGCGGCCACGCTGGCCTTAGAGAGCGGAATAACCAGGTCGCGCCTTCCTGCCGCGTGGCTGGGGTCCACGATCACCGGTAGGTCAGTGAGCCTCTTGGCCACGATCACAGCCGAGAGGTCTAGCGTGAAGCGCGTGCTCGTCTCGAACGTGCGTATACCACGCTCGCAAAGCACCACGTTGTCCCCACCGGCGTTAGTTATGTACTCCGCGGCCAAGAGCCACTCCTCGACCGTCGCCGAGAAACCGCGCTTGAGTATCACGCCGTGATCGGTCCTTGCGATCGCAGCGCCCACGCGCTTTAGCAAGGCGAAGTTTGCCATGTTGCGTGTACCAATCTGGAGTATCTGAGCATGCTCCATGACGAGCTCTATATCACCCGGATCCAAGATCTCAGTGACGGCCTTGAGGCCCAAGTTCTTAGAGACGTCCGAGAGTATCGTCAGGCCTTCCTCGCCCAAGCCCTGGAAGGAGTACGGAGAGGTACGAGGCTTGAAGGCACCACCGCGGATGTACTCATAGCCAGCCTGTTTTACAGCCTTGGCGGAGGCGGCAAACTGCTCGTGGCTCTCGACGGTACAGGGGCCAGCGACCACCCTGAAGGAGCCTGGTCGTATCATGCCGTTGCTCGTCTTAACGTCAGTCTTGATATTACTCTTGATATTACTCAAAGTGGCTTTCTCCGAAATACTCATTGGTCTTCCAAACTCTCACCTAGAAAACTCTCCACGTTGGGCTTCTAGATCCCGGATACGGTGAAGGATGAGCTCGAAGATCTCACGCATTGAGGTGTCATATATTGGTCCCTCGTTCTCCTCGGCGACCCGACGCAGGATCTCCTCCTCACGCTTGGGATCGAAGAGGGGTTTGCCCGTCTCGGCTTTTATGGTAACAAGCTCCTGCACTATACGCGCTCGCTCGTTGAGGTTACGTATAAGCTCTCGGTCGACCTCGTCTACCCTGCTCCTGAGCTTTCGTATCCTGGCTTCCGTATCTGCGTTCTCCATGGGGAAACGGATTGTATCCATGCCCGAAGGATAAGGCAAACGAGAAAGCGTCCTCGCAGCCGGATTACCGCGCACCCCGTTGAAAGCCTCCACAAAGAGGGCTAGGCTATTAAAATCTATCACCCCTCAGTTTAGATAGGAGCACCGAGAGCTTGAAGTTCAGAGTAGAACTTGATCCGCTTATACCCTACAAACCGCCCCGTATGTCCCTGGAAGCGGCGGCGGAGCACATCGGCCCAGACGGAAGCCCGAACGCGGAAGGCTATGTCAAGCTGACCTCGAACGAGCTTTCTTTCGGACCACTTCCGGAAGCCGAAGCGGCCATGCGTGAGGCCCTCCCCCGCCTGAACCGCTATCCCGACCGCCATGCCAGCTCTTTGCGCGAAGCAATCGCTGAGGCCAATCCCGGGACGGGCTCCAAGAACATACTCATCGGCAACGGTTCGAGTGAGGTCCTTCTGAACCTTCTACAGCTAATCAAGCGCCCCGGGGAGGTACTTTTACCATGGCCGTCCTTCGGGCTCTACGCAGCGATCGCGACCATCCTCGGCTTCAGAACCAGGAAGATTCCTCTGACGGAGGAACACCAGATCAAGCCAGAGACCCTGCTCTCCGCTGTAGGTCCGGCAACGAGAGCTATAATCCTCTGCAACCCGAACAACCCTACGGGGACGTACCTCACCCTCAGCGAGGTGCGAGCTTTCGCGGAGGCACTCCCCGAGAACATGCTCCTGATCCTGGATGAAGCCTACCAAGAGTTCGTCTCCGATGCTGCCTACAACGGTTCCCATAACCTCGCACTCGAAAAGTCGAACGTGGCGGTGACACGCACGTTCTCTAAGGCTCACGGGCTCGCCGGCTTGAGAGCCGGCTACGGCCTGGCCCCTGAAAGGATAGCGGACTATGCCGAGAGGGTCCGCTTCCCCTTCTCCGTGAACCTTATGGCTCAGGTGGCAGCAACGGCTTCTATGGAGGCTCGTGAAAAGATAAGGGCCCGAGCCGCATTCATCATCCGCGAGCGGGACCGTATACAGGAAGCCTTTGCCTCCGCAGGCCTCCCCTACATCCCCTCACAGGGCAACTTCATATTGGTGAATGCTGGTCCCAACATCTTTGAGAAGACCGGCGTGCTTGTGCGAGAGGGCGAAGCTCTGAGCTACCCGGGCTGGAGCCGGGTCACGATCGGGAACTCCAAGGAGAACGATCGGATCATAGGAGCACTCTCATAAGCCACACGCTCGGCATCGTCGGGGTTGGGCTCATCGGGGGCTCAGTGGGTATTGCCGCTAAGGCGGCAGGTTGGGAAGCCGTTGGGGTAGACAAGCCGGCGGTCCTAGAAAGTGCGATCGAGATGGGAGCCATCGACCGGGCCTCGACGATGAAGGAGGTGCGGGGGACGGACCTTGTGATACTCGCAGCACCCATCTCGCGTATTACAGCCCTGATTCAGGACCTCACCCCAACGGATGCGCTTATTACCGACGCTGCGAGCACGAAGATGAAGATCGTACGTGAAGCTGAGACACGCAACCTGCGCTTCGTCGGCGGCCACCCGATGGCTGGGAGCCAGCTTTCAGGGGTGACAAACGCGAGGAAGGACCTCTTCCGCGGCGCTCGGTATTTCCTGACGCCCACGAGACGTACGGATCCCGAAGATTACCGTGAGGTTGCTCAGTTCGTGCGTCAGAACCTAGGCGCTGTACCCACGGCGGTGGACCCCGAGAAGCATGATCTGCTGGTCGCCGCCCTCTCTCACCTGCCACACCTTATGGCCGCGGCCCTCCTGAAGGTAGCCTCCGATATCTCGCCCGAGGCACTAACTTTTGCGGGTCCCTCTTTCAGGGATCTGACACGCGTCGGTGCGTCCAACCCGGCACTCTGGTCGGATATTCTGGCCGAGAATGCCCCTGCCCTTGGCGAGGCCCTCGGCGCGTTCGCAGGGGCGATGGCCCAGTTTGGAAGCGAGATCTCTAACCGCAAGAGCATCGAAGAGCGCTTCCGCGCGGCCCGCGAAGCCTACGACGCTCTGGGCGGCATCCTCGTCGAAAAGAGTGGCGAGAACGTCGAGATAGCCATCCCCGTCGAGAACCGTCCCGGTATCCTCGCCCATGTGACGACCCTCATGGGTTCCAACGATATAAACATTCTTGACCTCTACGTGAGGCACTCCAACACCGAGCGTGCCGCTCTCGTCCTGACCCTCGACGGCGACGTCGCCCCGGTAGCCCAGGACCTGCTCCTCGAAGCCGGCTTTACCGTTAAGTTTCTAACTTAGATAACTAACGCTAGCATATCCTTCTGCTTCCTTGTTCGGCTTATGTATGAGTAATTATCTTGTTGCGGAGGGTGTTGGTACCACTTGAGCTCCAATTAGAGCAGCTTCGCACCAAAACCTAACTTGGATGCTCACTTTTGGTTCAAACCTGAGTCCCGCACCAAAGCCTCTCCGAGCAGAAGCCGGCACCTACACAGAAAGGGGAATAGCGGGTAGCGGGTATGGGCATCGGCGAACCCACTTCCCACTTAATGGTATTCCTACGGGCTCTAACCACAATATATTGTAGATTAGTGCTCGCGAAAAATCTCCACTAGCTTATGCACAAAAAGCCGGAAGTAGGTCTCGGTGAGGGCAGGCTCCCAGTACTCTATGAGCCTCGCTTAAAGTTTGACTCCCAAGCTGCCCTTATCCATGTCGTACCCGGTACCCACATCGCCGTTTAGTACCCGGTTAGGCATCCCTCGCTTTGCATCTACCGCGCTGGCTGCCTCATATCTCATCTTATAGGGGTGTCGGAGCATCTTGTAAAAATCCAGGTCCTCAGTCAAGTATGTCATGACCTACTTGTAGGGTAATGAGTACCGTTATGACCTTAATCGTACATGCTTTTCATGAAAATCGCCCATCGAACGGGAGGTCTTATACAACCTTTTATGAGGTGGAATCGGTTTTGAATTACGTTAGGTCATCCGTTGATCGAGCGTATCGAAGAGAGTAAATCGCGCTTTTCCCTATTACTTACCTCCCAAGCAGGTGCCGAAGAGTTCCCTCAAGCTTGGGGTAGCGGAACATGTAACCCGATTCTTTGAGCTTCGCGGGCTCGACGCGCTGGCTCGCCAGTAGCAGCTCGTCGGCTAGCTGACCCAGCGCTATACGAGCAGCAGGAGCTGGGAGCGACAAGATGGTAGGGCGGTTTAGTACACGTCCCAATATTTTCGTATATTCTGCATTCGTAGGTGGGTCAGGGGCGACAACGTTGACCGGGCCTTCGAGGGAATTCATCATCAAAGCGTGTAGGGTAGCACCCACAACGTCAGCTATAGCTACCCAGGGCCAGTATTGTCTACCGTTACCGATCTTTCCTCCCCCACCAAGCTTGAAGAGGGGCAGTGTCGCTGCTAAAGCCCCACCCTCCGTGCTGAGCACAAGCCCGAATCGCGGGCACACGACCCGTACCCCTACTTCCCGTACCGGGTCGGTGGCGCTCTCCCACTCCCGGCATACCCCTGCAAGGAAGTTCGAGCCGGGACCACTGTCCTCGTGCAAGCGCTCGTTGCCCCGGTCTCCGTAGTATCCGGTCGCCGAGGCGCTGATCATAACTCTGGGCGGCACCGAAAGCTTAGCGAGCGCCTCAGCCAAGAGGCGCGTGCCTTGGACCCGACTATCGCGGATGCGAGCCTTCTTGTCGGACGTCCAGCGACCCTGTACACTCTCGCCCGCTAGGTGCACAACGGCGTCTATCCCTTCGAGCCGGGCAGCGTTTACGGTACCCACCGATGGGTCCCACTGGATAACGTAATCTTCGGCACCTCCCGAGCGCGTGAGACGCACGACGCGATGTCCCTCGCGGGCAAGGACAGTGGAGATCGTCGAGCCTACGAGCCCGGTCGATCCACTAACGAGTACGTTCAAGCCTACCTCCTCCGCACGACACCAATACGGGGTAACGTGTCCGCAAGTCCCCTTAATATAACAATTGTATCATTCGAAGCTCCGTTCTCCGGGGCAATCCGTGAAATTTCGTAGCTTCTTCATCGGACCGAGAGTGGCGATGAAAGGAAGGAGGACCGGAGAGTAGAACCCCAGCCCTAAGATTCTTCCGTTGGGGAGCGCCCTGTTTAGCGAGCTAGCTGTTCTTGAGCTCGGCCTGGACGATCACACGCTTAGCGTAATCGGGAAGCGTGCACGACTGGAGCGTCACTATGTTCTTCCCATTTACCGGCTCCGTTACATACAGATCCGTCGGATCTACCTCAAATGTCTTGAACACCTCGTAGGTGTACTGTTTGCCGTCGGCGTCCTTGATGAAGATCTGATCCCCACTCTCTACCTTGTCAAGGTCGTAGAAGGCCAGGAAGCTGGGATAGCCCGGGTACCCTAGTCGGTGTCCTGCAAGGTATACGTTGGCCTCCTGCTGCCAAGGGAAGCCGGTGCCTTCAAGGTGGACGCCAGCGTAGTTCTTGAGCACTTCCTCGTCATCCCCTGAGGAGTCAGGCATGGGAGCGTCCTTTACACGCTGCATCTTGGGGACGGTGACCGTTAGGGTCTTATCCGAGGGGCCTCCGTCCTGGGACTGTTGCTGAGAGGGGGCCTTCGGTGCGACAGGCTCCTGAGCTTGCTCTGAGCTGCAAGCGCTAAGCGCGCCCGAAACCGCTAGGATTGCAACCACCAACAGAAGCTTCCCTATACGCACTTCTTTCATTTCTCCTTTGCTCTGCCTGGCAGGACCCCCAGATGCGGGGAAGATAGCTCGCTGATTTCTCACGGCACATACTGTATCAAAGTTTCTTCGCATTTCATCAAACGGAAGCAGAATTTTTTTCGCCGCTCAATATCTTGAGTTCTAGCACTAACAGGCCGCAAAAGCTGAAAGCTGTAGCGGGTTACCCGGGTTTCTACAGCATATCGACGAAATCCTCGACAGCGTAGAGATGTTCGGTCGCACCCAGGCTAGGCGGTAGGCTAACGGAGACGAGGTCGAAGTTTCGCAGCACCTTTACCAGCTCCTCAGTCTCCAGTCGTACCGCGCTCCAGCCTGCATCGGGGATCCGTGCTCGCCAGTGCATATAGAACTGCTCGGCCTCCATGGTGCTCCTGAAGACGCAGACCACCTCACCTTCTTTCGCGCTATAGGAGAGATAACCGGGGACGTTCCCCTCCATACGTTCCAGTAGCACGTAGCCGTCGTGCTCTCTCAAGTAATCGAACACGCAAACTCCTTCCGTCGAGACATCCATCGCCCCAGTGCAACATACGCCCTGCTCGAAAACGCAGGCTCTCCCGAAATGTGCTTATCGCCCGAAGCTTTCACCGCTTCTTGCTCCGAGCCGTGGTCGAAGACACAAAGAAGAAACCTCAGCAAATGAGTTTCTCTACAGACTCGTAACGCAGGTCGTGGGCCTCGGCCACGGGCTCGGAGACGAGGCTACCCTGTAACGTAGCGAGGCCTTTAAGGAGGGCCGGGTCTGCCTGAGCCGCGCCCTCGACACCGAGGTCGGCGATCTTGACCAGGTATGGCAGGGTCGCGCTGGTCAAGGCGAGCGTTGAGGTGCGAGCTACCGCTCCGGGGATGTTCGCGACACAATAATGCACCACGCCCTCCTCGACGAACGTGGGGTTCGAGTGGGTAGTCGGCCGGCTCGTCTCCACGCACCCCCCTTGGTCCACGGCCACGTCCACGATCACGCTCCCGTCCCTCATGCTCTTCACCATTCCGCGGGTCACGAGCTTGGGCGCCTTGGCCCCGGCCACGAGGACTGCGCCGATAACCACATCGGCCTCCCGCACGGCGGCGCCCAGGCGTGCCCGGTTGGGGACCACGAGGTCCACCCGGTCACCGAAGATATCGTCGAGGTACCTGAGCCTCACAGGATCGACATCCAATACCTTAACCACCGCCCTCATGCCAAGCGCGATCTTGGCGGCCTCCGTTCCCACCACACCACCCCCGATTATGGTCACCCTAGCGGCGGGCGTCCCCGGCACCCCACCGAGCAGCAACCCTGCGCCCCCTTGGGGGCTTTCAAGGTAATGCGCTGCTGCCTGCACAGCCATCCTCCCCGCAACCTCGCTCATCGGGGCAAGCAAAGGCAGGCTTCCGTCGGGTAGCTCAACCGTCTCGTAGGCTACCGCCTCAATCTTCCGCTCCATAAGAAACTCAGTGAGGCCCTTATCCGCGGCGAGGTGCAGGTATGTGAAAAGCTCCTGGCCTTCGCGGAAGCGACCATACTCTTCGGGTATAGGCTCTTTTACTTTTACGATGAGATCTGCCGCTTCGAAGACTTCCTCTGCAGTATCGGCTATGCGAGCTCCGCACGAGGCGTATTCCTCATCATCGAAACCTGCGCCCTCACCAGCGCTCGACTGTACGATCACTCCGTGGCCGTGGTGCACCAGCTCCGTGCTCCCGTCTGGCTCCATCGCAACTCGACCTTCTTGTTCTTTGAGCTCTTTCGGTACGCCGACCACCGTAGGCATAGCCGCTCTCCTTTCCTAGACGGGCTAAGCTCTGCCCGAAACTTTTGTACCTTGCAATGGTAGCGCCGCAAACGTGAAGATATGAACAAAGAGTGATGGTACCCTTGCTATCGATGGACTCGGAGCGCAAAGCGAAGACCACCCCAGGTGGACCCGAGCATTCGAGCAACGCTATCTTCGTCAGCCGCACATGCTGCTCTTGTGGGACGAAGCTGGCCTCTTGTGCACCACCCAATTGTTTAGGACCTTTACGCAGGCAAGCCGGGTCAGGATGTAGAAGGCCTTCTGCACACCGGTGCTCCGCGAGCGACATGCTGGGCTATCCATGTTAAACCTGTTCCGCAACGAGCACGAGGGCCGGCCACGGGCTCTCTGGCGCCTGCTTCTTCAGTTCGTGCTGTACGTGGTCGGCACGGCATTCCTGGCAAATATTATGTTCACGGCTTTCGCCCTCTTCGGCGAAACATCCCTCGGGGGCGGAGCTGTCGAGCGCCTCGCCGCATCGCCAACCTTTCTAGCAGCTAATGCCGTGGCTTCTCTGGTCGCGACGTTAGGCAGCGTATGGCTGGCAGGCCGCCTCCTTGACCGCCGTCCGTTCTCAGAGTTCGGGCTGCACCCCAAGGACCGAGACTGGTGGCTCGACCTCGGTTTTGGGCTTTTTTTGGGGGCTCTACTGATGACGGGCATCTTCTTTGTAGAGCTGCTGTTTGGTTGGATCCGGGTCACCGGCACCTTCGAAACCGTGGGCACAGCCGAGGCGCCTTTCTTTCCGGCCATTCTTGCTCCAGCGGTGCTGTTCTTGTGTGTGGGTTTCTATGAGGAGCTGTTCTCGCGGGGATACCAGCTCCAGAACATGGCCGAGGGGCTAAACTTTCCGACCTTGGGTTCAAAGGGCGCGGTCCTTGTAGCCTGGGTCATCTCATCATCCCTCTTCGGCCTGCTCCACCTGGCAAACCCGAACGCAACCGCGATAAGCACCGTCAACATCGCCGTTGCGGGGCTCCTTTTGGGAACCGGCTACATCCTGACCGGACGTCTCGCCATTCCTATCGGGCTGCATATAACCTGGAACTTCTTCCAAGGCAACGTCTTCGGCTTCCCGGTAAGCGGCTTGGAGCCGTTAGGAGCAACTTTTATCTCCATCGAGCAAGGCGGACCATCCCTGTGGACCGGAAGCATCTTCGGCCCCGAGGCCGGGTTGCTAGAAATTGTTACAGCGGTTACAGGTGCGCTCCTGATCCTGCTCTGGGTTCGTGTCCGCTCCGGTAATGCCACCCCGCAAACGTCCATCGCAGAACCCCCGAGCAGCGGAGCGGAAAGGATAAAAGCTCTTAACACCGGCTAGACAGACATAGACGTCGACGTCGCTGCAACGGTGAGCATTGCTCATGAGCTCGCCACCAGATCGAGCATTATAACGAGGATGTTTTGCAGCATCGACTAGGATTGTAGCATTGATAAATCTACTGCCTCTCCTCTGGCATTACCGACTATCATTGTAGGGTGTTGGAGCCTCTCCTGAAGCGTCACTGGAGGGCGCCGGATCTTGACCGGCGGGTGTGGCTGCTCGTGGGAGCGATGCTTGGCTTCCGGTTCGCACAAGGTCTCTATTACCCGTTCTCGACAATCTACTTCCACAACTTCGTCGGCATACCGCTCTCCCTCGTGGGCGTTGGCCTCGCTACGCTCGCGGTGGCGAGCGTAGCATCGAGCTTCGTCCTCGGCCCCCTCGCCGACCGCTACGGTCGCAAACCCGTGATGTTAGCGTCCCTCTCGGGGAGCGCTGCGACTTTTCTCTCCTTCGCGTTCGTTGGAACCCCCCAAGAGTACTTGGCAGTGTGCGTTGCGGCAGGCCTTATAGGATCGGCCCCTTTCGACGCCGCCCGCAACGCTATGATCGCCGACATCGCACCCGAGCATCTGCGTGCACGCGCCTACGGGCTCGTTCGCGTCGGTGGAAATATCGGTTGGGCCTTGGGCCCGAGTGCGGCGGGCCTTATAGCTGCTTCGGTGGGTAGTTATCCGGACACCTACCGGGCCATGTTCGTCGGCACCGCGGTACTCATGCTCGTTGTCCTTGTCGCTTCGGCCCTCCTGGTGCGCGAGTCGCTGCCGAAGCTCGCCAAGAGCACCTCTCCGGCGGTCCTTTTTCGCAAGCCTCGGATGGCGCTCTCGAACGCGTCATTTGTGGTCTTGCTCACCGTCGGGTTCTTGTTGTACTACGTTTTCACCCAGGACTGGCAAGCGCTGCCGATCTACGCGAAGAATTTTCTCGACGTCTCGGATGTCCAGGTTGGGCTCTTTCTGGCCGGCAACGGCCTCGTGGTAATGTTGCTCCAGCTCCCAGTAGCGTATCTTATAGACGGACACTCCAAGGCCGCAGCCCTCGCCATCGGGGCAGCACTCTTCGCGGTCTCTTCAGCTACGCTGCTCGTAACAGGGTCCTTTTTGGGCATCCTCATCGCATTCGCCGGCTTTTTTACACTGGCCGAGATGCTCCTCGAAGTCGCCGGCGCGGCACTCGCCGCCGAGCTTGCCCCCGCGGATATGCGAGGGACGTACCTCGCCCTCTTCGGCTGCTGCTTCGGGGCAGGATACGGAATAAGCCCGATAGTGGCTGGCTTCCTCCTCGACGCCCACCTACCACGCGCTATATGGACGATACAACTCACAGCCGCCATCTTGAGCAGCCTGGGCCTTCTCCTCCTCGGTGCGCTTAAAAAGCAATCAAGCAGTCAGCGGTTAGCAAAAACTAAAAACACTGAGAACTAATGGCTGAAAGCTGAGAGCTTTTGGGGTACGCTAACGCTTCGTAAACGAAGGAAAGGAGAAAACTGTGGCTTTCGAGCTTCCACCGCTCCCCTACGACTACGACGCGCTGGAGCCCCACATAGACGAACAAACGATGCGCATCCACCACGATAAGCACCACAACACCTACGTCAACAACCTCAACAGCACGCTCGAGGACTACCCAGATCTTGCCGACAGAAGCATCGAAGAGCTCATATCCGATCTGAACTCCGTGCCCCAGGAGATCCGCAGAGCAATCAGAAACAACGGCGGGCAGCACTCCAACCACTCGATGTTCTGGGAGATAATGAGCCCAGAGGGGGGTGGCCAGCCCGTCGGGGATCTTGCGTCCGCCATCGACTCGAGCTTCGGCTCCTTTGACGCTCTCCAGGAGCAGTGGTCGGCCATGTCCGCCCCAGGATCAGTCTTCGGCTCGGGCTGGACCTGGCTCGTCGCCACCCCCGATGGCTCTTTGAGCGTGCAGTGCACGCCTAACGGGGATTCTCCACTCATGGAGGGTGAGCTACCTATCATCGGGATCGACCTGTGGGAGCACGCCTACTACCTGAAGTACCAGAACGCCCGTCCCGACTACGTAAGCGCCTGGTGGAACGTGGTCAACTGGGAAGAGGCAGAGCGCCGCTTCCAAGCCGCCACGTCGTCCTAGCAGCACGTGCTCCGGTCGAGCGCCAAAGCCCCCGGAAACGTTTCCGGGGGCTCTACCTGCTCGGTCACCCGGCCCCGGTGTAAGAAGATTTCTTCTGGAGGGGTTTGCCGGTACACTTAGTGAGAGGAATTTTTACAGCGGAAAGGATATTAGGGTGCGACTAGTCGTGATCGGAGGAGTAGCCGCGGGAACGAAGGCGGCTTCTAGGGCCCGGAGGGTCGATCCCGAGCTCGAGATAACCATTTACCAGGAGGAGCCGGAGATCTCCATAAGCGAATGCGGTCTGCCGTACCTGATCTCCGGTATCGTCGAGGAACGCGATGCCCTCGTCGCCCGCACCCCCGAGGAGTTTTCTGAGAAGGATATCGAGGCCCTCACCCGTCACCGTGTCGTGAAGATGGATCCGGACCGCAAAAAGCTTACCGTCAAGAACCTCGCGACGGGCGAGGAGTTCGAAGACTCCTATGACCGTCTGATCATCGCCACTGGCGCCAGAGCCATCCTCCTTCCCATTGACGGTACAGATCTCGAGGGCGTCTTCACCGTGCGCTTCCTGACCGACACCGATAGACTCTTCGACTTCATGCGAGAGCGCTCGGCCAAAAAGGCGACCATCATTGGGGGCGGTTACGTCGGGCTCGAGATGGCCGAGAACCTTGTCGAGCTCGGGATGGACGTTTCCCTCTACGAGGCCATGGAGCGAGTCGGTGGTATCTACGGCCCAGAGATTTCTGAAAAGATCGAGGAGCACCTTGAGGAGAAGGGCGTCAGCGTCTTCACCGGTGCAGAGATCGAGGCGCTGGTGGGTGACGAACTAGGGCGCGTCCGGGCTGTACGTTTCGGAGACGAAGAGGTAGAAACGGAGCTCGTGA
>JAFAPF010000009.1 GCA_019247245.1 Rubrobacter sp.
CGCCCAGAACAACACGCACCTCACGCACTCGAACCCGTTCGATCCGACCTCGTCGGGTTCTACCCTCCACCCCGATCTCCTCGACCCGACCGCTCCGGGACCAACCCTCGATCACGGTTTGGTAGATCAGATCCAGCGGGACCCACATCTAGTTAACGCCGTCAACCAAAACCCGGACCTCGCCCACGCGCTTGAGCGGGACCCAAGCTCGCTCGATCAAGTCGCGCACGATACGGGTCTGACGACGCACCAGCAAAGCCATGTGGAGCCAAGCAGCATCACGAACCCGAGTACGAGCTGGCATGACTTTCATGATCCAAGCCTCACCGACCCTGGCCACACAGATTTGAGCGTGCCGGATCACGGCTTTGAGGATCATCATCTGCACATCTAATGTCTTCGGGTAAGGTAACCGAGCAGAGCGAAGATGCTCTAAGAGAACGCGTTCTCTTAGAGCATCTTCTAGGTCTCCGGAAATTTCATTTGTGGGAAGTTCGAATTTCCGAGAATAACTAGTTTTCGGCAGCTACAGCCCGTTAGACGTTACAAGCTTCCTAATAGCGCAATCATGGTGCTGGGGCAGGTTCTCCTCTAGGCCTACCATTCGAGAAGTGTTGTATCGAGGATCGACCAAGTGTATGCTTAAGCTGATAGAAAATGTAGAGGCGCAGACGCCCGTCCCTAGATGTGGGCACCTGGGACGGATAGAAGCCAGTGGTGCAACCGGCTACTTAGGGTCTATGGACCTATAAGTAGCCGGTTTTACTTTGAAAGGTGGAACTCAAACCGCCAACCACCTCTTGAAGGGCAGAGGACGACACAAAGGAGAGAAGGATGATTGATGCTCTATCTTATACTAATGTCAGCCTCGCCATCCTCGTTATTATCGGTGTCGCAACCCTTGTTATTGGCGCTTATGCCTTAAGGAGCGCGCGAAGGTCTGTAGAGCTGAGTGAGGACCGCCTAACTTCTCTGGAGGCCGAGCGCAAACGTCTGGAGTTGTTTGGCGAAGTACATCGCAGTTTGGAAGAACAACTCCAACGTGAGCATCAAGAGCGCTTGGATGCCCAGGAGAGGGTCCAGCAGTTGGAGGAGGAACGCCCAGAGAAACTGATATGGGAGCGCCAACAGTTGAGGGAGGAGCTCGAGCAGTGGCGCAAGATGTATTCGGAGACTCAGCGAGAGCATGGACAAGAGAAACAAGGGTGGGTGTACCAAGCTGAACAATGGGAGCACAAGGTGCTAGGACTGGAGCAAGAGCACCAGCGCTTGATGGAAGAGGTAGAGCGGTGGCAGGGCAGGTACTCAGAGGCGCGGCGAGAGGTAGAAGAGCTAAAGCGAGGGGACTTGGAGGTTCAGCGAAAGGTTGAACAGCTAGCACAGGAGCGAGAGCGTTTATATCTAGAAAGACAGCAGTTAGTGGGAGAGCTGCGAGAAATTGGTAGCAGGTATGATGCATCGGGAGCCGATAGTCAGCGTGAGCAAGCCCAAGATCTTGGTGACCAGGATTCTTTAGAAGCCCGGCCCACTGCAAGCACCCCTAATCTTATTGCAGCCCTTACCTACACACACAATGCTACCGGGTACTCCTAATTTAGCCGTCCTTGTTGCTCTCATGTAGCCGATAGCAACAAAAGGGGCCGTGGGGAGGATGGGTAGGAGAGTACACGACCCCGGATGCTAGGAGCCTCTTATTCACTGGATTGCCTAGTAGGGATGTTATCGGCTGCTTAAGCACCTTAAGCATTGCAAGCGGGCAGCAAATGCACGGAAGCGGCAACGGCAGTCACCACTAGTACCTCCGGATACTGAACCATCCTCGTTTACATCCTCGTTTTTGGGGGATAATCCCCTTTGGGGAATGACGAGGAAAGGAGACGATCTACATGGTGCGCGGACGACCCAACGCTAGCACGTGCGATCATAATTACCCTACTCTGGTGAACGTCAGGGAGACAGGCTCCCACTCCGCCCGCTGCCTGGGCTGCCTAACAGTCGGACCGGAGCGCCCAAGCAGCGTGGCGGCACACGAAGCACTTAAAGACCTGGGTATGCGCAACGGCCATCGTGCCGTTGCAACGCACACCAGCTGAGAGCGGGGAATAAAAATCGTCAAGCGCATACCAGCGCACTACGAGGTTCAAGAGGTGAGCGAGTTTGGGCGCTCCTACAGATGGTGTCCAGAGCAAGTCGTGCTCGAATGTGAAGCTTGCCATACGAAGACAACCTACAAGCGGGCAGATCTCATTAGTTCCCTGGTTAGCTGCAAGTGTGGCACTAGGTATAGCGCAAGCGTCCGAGAAGAGTTGATCTGCGAGAGCCTGGTTGAGGATGAGCGCATCCACCCTTGGCGCTATTGGCACTCGGAGGAAAGCAACGGAATACCTGTTTAACCTCCAAGAAATCCATAACATCCGGAAGCTCAATTTCCGAGAACTAATGGTTATCGGCAGCCTATGCACCTCTTAGGCGTTACAAGCGGCCAGCGGCCTAGCCATGCCGGGTCCCAGGACATGAAAAGAGGGCAAGGGCTA
>JAFAPF010000054.1 GCA_019247245.1 Rubrobacter sp.
TAACCCCGTATGCAAGTTTCTTTCGAAGACTTGAGTAACACAGAAGACCTCCATACGCTCAGTGCAGAAAGTAGATAAAAGCCCGGCTAGAGGACGAGGCTTGCGACGCTCCTGGCTTGCTTCCCCTAGGCCTTACCCTCCGCTTGGTACTCCTGTAAGAAGCCCTCGAAGAGACGCCTATGGCCCTGCTCATCGTGTAAGATCTCTATGACCATATCCTGGGTGACAGGGTCAGCCCCCTTGGTCGTCTCTACGATCTTCGTGTAGTGCTCTATAGCTCCCCTCTCAGCTTCTATAACCCCCTTTATGAGGTGCACGACGTCTATCTGGTTCTCGGGAGGCTGAAGGTAGGTCTGCTCGGCGTTGAAGTCCATCGAGCCGGGGACCACTCCGTAGAGCTCCTTTATGCGCTGGGCGAACTGCTGGGCATGGTCAAGCTCCTCCTGGATATCCTCTTCGAGCGACTCCTTGACCTCTTGAGCCCTGACGCCATCGGGGTTTATAGAGTTGGTGACGTAGTTGATAACGGTTTCAAGCTCCATGAAGTAAGCCTGCGCGAGCAGTTCTATTATCTGCTCGCGCTTGCCCGTCATCTCCTCAGAAAGGATGCCCTCGCTGCTCCTTCCGACTTCCACTTGAGTGCCTCCTTAAGTTCTCAGTTCGGTTTTCAGCGAGACTTTGTTACCCTGCACCCCGAGCATCAAACTGCGAAAGTAGGAAGCCTACTTTGAGTCCCTACAGCATATAACCGGACCTATCGCCGACATTAGGTGCACCAGTGCCAGAACTGGGACGTAAGAGCATCCCTCTAACAGGGATTAAGCCCTATTTTGAGTTCATAGTAGGCTTAGGGTTTTTCGCATCCGCGCTTTTGATAGAAGAACGCTTTGCTCAACAGCAAAGCACGCTTGCCGGGAACGCGATCCGGCCGCGCACATGGCCTTTCTCACCTTCGCCTACACGCTTATATCTGCCAGTACCGCCTCATGGAGCCTGACATAGTTTCTTAGAAACCATGGTGAACGATAAGGGAGTCAACACAAGCTCAGTGGTAGAAGATGCGCTTATGAAGGAACTGCACTGATGTGCTACATGGCAGGCACTGTTCTCTACGTCGGTATTTTCGCCTAGGTATCCTCCTTGGGGAGCCAGTCAACAACGATTTCCTTAGTAGGTATTAGTCTTTGTACGTGGTTGGTGTGGCCCTGAAGTGAGTTGAGGTGCTGCTCGTATAGAGCCAAGGCATCGTAAGCCCGGTCAAGAGGACGCTCTGGCAAGGGTGCGAGGTTAACGGGCCAAGAGCAAGTAGTGCCTCGCGTACTGCATGCGAGGCTTTATGCTCGAGAGCATGCGCATCTTTTTCGCTATCTTTCACTTGGCTTCTGCGGGAGATTTATCTGGTTTGCCGCCAACGCGGTGTGGATGTACTTTGATTGCAAAATGGTACGTCAAGTTTTCCGCTGGCACGCTACGCAGCCAGGCCAAAATCCTGCTCGCACAAAATTTTTGCCCTGCATGAGAGAGGTACCTTCCCTCAGAGGACTTTGAGCCTTGTTACCTGCCGAAACTGCTCGAAAATTCTAGCCCCCCTCCAATATGAGGCTTAACCAATAAAATTTGCTGTGGTGGGCTATAATGATGTACTGTCAAACGCTCTCGTACTACTCTTCAGGCAGCTTCCCGGTAGCCTTCCCAGAAACTGAGATGCTCTATACCCGAAAAGGGCAAGGTCAACGTCTGCTTACCGATCCAAAACCAGTTATGTTTCGGTTAACAGTAGGGTTGCCAATGTATTCCACCGATCCAGCTCCACTAATGTCTGCATCAAGCTTCTCACTCACATTGACAACAGCACTGCCCGCTCCACTAATGTTGATCTTCGCCCGTTTGCTTTGAAGATCTGCCGCTCGGTAGTTGCCGGCACCCAAGACAGTGACATCCTGGCTATTAACCTGGCCTTCTACCTTCATATCCCCTGCGCCGCTTGCAGTAGCGTTTAAGCTATCCGTGCTGAGGCCTGATGCATCGATGGTTCCTGCTCCTAGCAGCTGCAGCGCACTCAAGTCCTTAACAGTCAGCTCGTAATTAATGGGTTGTGTGGGCGTAGGGATATTGTTCCTAGTCGTAATGGTCAGGCGGTTGTTCTCTACGGTGGTGTCGATGTACGGGATAACGTTATCTTCAGCCTCAATGGTTAGCGATTCACTACCTGTCTGTCGAATGGTTAAGTTGCCGGCTCCACTTAAAGCTACTTCGGAAAATCCACTGACGCTTCTGGTCTCGGTTGTCACGGTGCCAGACCCGGCCCCCTGCTTCGTACCAGGCCCATAGCCCTGCTCCGTAGCGCAGCCAACTACAACTAAGCTCACGGGTAACAGCCTTAGCATCGCCACCAACATCGTTAACTTCCTGGCCATTTTTACCCCCTTGGGGAGGTGGACGTTTCGTACCACGATAAAACAAAAGCCGCAGATTTTCACCAGAGGAAAGGCTCATCCAAACTGGTGGGCAGCGTGACTGCGCCGTGCATATACACAAAATCTCGTAACACAGAGGCGCTCTGCGCGCTTAGCGGAACTCTCTGAAGACTCCAGGTAGGCCGCAATCGAAATCCTATGAGTTGACAAACAAGGCAAAGAAGTCATGTTATTTTGCTGATTGCTTTGATGGAATCTGGGTATCCATAGATTCAGGGTTAGGGCGTTTCCGGAGGGTATATGGCAAACACTTACTCCCAAGCCATTGTTGAGGCCAGGACTACAGTGGTAGTGGGAGCGTCCAATGCCCCCT
>JAFAPF010000127.1 GCA_019247245.1 Rubrobacter sp.
CAACGGTTATAGTCGACTTTTCAAAAGAGGCTACCGTTGCCTCTACTAAAGGTATAAAGAGAGGGATGAGGTTGTTATCTGTAGGGAGTTCAGCCTCCCTTATCAACCGAACGGTGGATGCGAGAATCACCCGAACGGTGGATGCCCATTACCAGCCTGCCTTATATAGTCCTCTTCTATTACCGGGCTGGCATCCCCTCTGACCCCCTCTCCTCCTATTAAAGGTCAGCCCGGCTCTTCATTGCTCTCACCTACCAGGCCGGGATCCCTTGTGAGGCGCTCCGGCTCCTTTGTTAAGGGTCCAGCTTGTTGAAAAAGTCGGTTGAATGTCCATAAATCGGCTTTGGGTCTCAGACACCTCCAAAATGGTGTCATTAGAGCTAAAAGAGGGTCAGAAGCGGGTGTCGGGGAGTTTTTCAACAGCCTCGTATGCTGCAACAGCGGCACGACTAACTCTGGATCAGTTAGTCCTGGTTCGAATCCAAGTTTGGCAGCTTCATCAAATATCTCCACTTGTAACATAAATGCAAAATTCGAGTGCTTGGCTTATCATGCGGGGTTCCGTTTAGCTCTACCTCTGAATTGCCCACAAAGAGTTCTCAGTCATGTCCCAAGCCACCTATCACTCGTGCGCTCGCCAGCGTAACCACCGTGCAAGCAAAGCGCAGCGCATCTGCGATGTGGGGTGGAGTGGCTCCAACCGGAACTCGGCTCTGCCAGCCAGCACGTCTAGCGCGTAAGTGTCGGCCTCGACGCTGTCAAGCGTCGCAGTCTCCAAGGCGTGAGACGGTCGCCTAGGCCGCAGTCCATCCCCCATCGATAATCAGGGTGGTTCCGGTTACGAAACTCGAAGCTCGGGAGGCCAAGAACACTGCAGGTCCTATTATCTCCCAAGGTTCGCCGAAGCGTCCCTGAGCAATTCTGCCCACCACGTCCTGGTACCAAGCCTCATCTTCCATGATCTGCCTCACCAGTGGCGTAGTGAAGTACCCCGGAGCGAGAGCGTTCACTTGGACGTTGTGCGGGGCAAACTCCAACGCGAGCACTTTGGTAAGCTGAACGACCGCTCCTTTGCTCGACGCGTACGCAGCTTGCCGCTCCATCGCTATGAGTCCGAGCACCGAGGCCATATTGATGATCTTGCCTCGTCTGGCCGACACCATGAGCTCTCCATAAGCCTTAGCGCAATGAAACAGTCCTTTGAGGTTAAGTTCGAGTACTTCGGAGAACTCCTCGGGTTCGAGTTCTAACACTGGTTTGCGCTGATTGATGCCGGGAACATTAACGACGATATCCACACCGCCAGCCCAAGCTTCGACCTCCTGTACCGAAGATAGCACGCTCTCCCAGTCTCTGACATCGACCTGTAGCGCCAGACTCTTGTGCCCTAGGTTCGAGATCTCCTCTTCGGTGGCACGTGCTCCCTCCTGATCGATGTCCAGACACGCCACGTCGGCGCCAAAGTGCGCAAACCCTAGCGCTATCATTTTCCCCAGGCCCGAGGCCGCCCCTGTAACGACGGCTCGCTGACCATCCAGCCGGAAGATCTCTTGTAAACCCTCCGGTAGTTCGCTTTGTTCAATACCACTAGACACAGCGCTCGCTCCTAACGTTACTCGTATCTCTGCTACCCCTAACAATACGTCACGCGAGGGCGATGTGGCGCGCCCCGCTCGACCGCTCAAAGGCGTTTGGTAGGTCAACGAATGAAGCGCTCGACGTAGTCGGCGCCAAGCCCAACCTCCTCGTAGTGCTTGCGCGCGGCTTCGAGCTTAGTAAACACATCCTCAATCCCGACCGTATTGCCGTCGGGGTCGACATAGATGTAGGCGCCGGTGACGTGGAACAGGGTGATCATCTCCTCCACCCCTTCGGGAACCTCGAGGGTGTGGATGTCACCAGGCGGCTCGAATGAATAGCTGGCCTCCTCGGCCCACCACTCATGCTCCAGATAATGCCAGCGACCCTTCAGCGTTATGGCGTGGACCGGTCCCGCGTGCCGGTGGCGGTTCAGGATACCGGTCTTGCACACCCGCAGGAGATTGACGAAGTACCCCTGACTCACCGACAGCAGCAACGGCCTGAAGCTGACATCCTCGGCCTGGGGGACCCATAGGCGCTCGTCAGAATCGAGGTGCAGGACCTCGGGGACTACCAAGTCCTCAAGCTTGCCGTAAGGCTGCTCACCACGGTACGGGACTGCTTCCTCGGACCGGGAATGCGTAGACTCATCCTTCACCCTCATTCGCTCCTCCTTGAACATCCGTTGATTTCCCTCGCTTGTATCGCTTGTGTATTCGTAAATTTCCAAGAAGAACCGGCTTTAAACACCATCATGCCACCACTCCCAACCAAAAACTGGTAGTGTCTCTGCGTCCATCCGGATACGCTGACACCAACGCTGATACTACGCCGCTGGCCACGTTCACACAGAGTACTGTGTAGTTCCGGACAGCGCACATTAGAAGGAGGCGCGGCAATCCCAGCCACTACCTGGCACGAGGAGAATGTCTGGCCAATCATCAGGAATTAGCCTACCCTCAGCGTACCCGCAACCCACGACTGGTGATGAGCCCTGGCTCTACTCACACAACCAGGCTTAGACACGGTCCGCTAGAGTTGCTCTTTACTGATAATCGGCCTTAATTCTGTTCGGCTTAGCAACCATGAGAGCAGGCGTGTTTCCTCGCTGGGTAGGGCTGCTCTTGATCATAGGGGCAGTATTAGCCTTCTTGGGAGTTATTTGGCAGATCATCTTCGTCGGGGTGGTGATGATCGCAGCTGCAGGCTTGGCCTGGTTGGGCGTGGCACTCTTATCGGGAAAGGGCGCGTCGGAAGGGGAGCCGAGCCTCGTGACTCAAGCTTCGAGAAAGTGGAGAAGCAAATCCATTACAGGAGCTAACGTGAGGTAAGGGTTAGGCTGTTCCTGGCTTTTGCTCTTTGCGGGGAACCTCTTGGCTTAGAGAACATGGTCGGGGAGCAGAATTGGTCCTGGGGCGTTTTTCTGAGAGGTTTCGTGTTTAGCCTTCTCATGGGGCTACTATTCAGCATTATCTTCTGGCTCCTTCAAGGGTGAAACCGCTACAGTTGAAGTTGGCGACAGATAGCCTTTTTCTCTCGGCTAAATAGCGTCGTGTCGAAACTAGGATACGAGCCCGCCACCCAGACTGAGGACTTCTTCACCTACGAGCGTTCCTCTCCCTCGTTCACAACATGCTTGTACGGACCGTATGTTTCGGTACAGGTGCACGATGCCCAAGCTGTGATCGGTTAGTCCGAAGATGACCATCAGCAAACTGCTAAAGCGCCTAGAGCAAGAGCCAGCGCTTACCCGTTACGCTCGCATAGCGATTTTGATGGGAGTGTATACTGTTGCTGGTTACCTCATCTACTTAGTTTCGCCGCATTTTGTGGCTGCACTGAGGTCTGGGGAGTCTTTTACGCCCGTGTTTGCTGTCCTCTTGGGGTTTGGTGTCTTCGGATTTTGCTTCGCCCTTATGAAGAGTATCCTTCCACATCTTTTTCAGAAGCGAAACGGCTATAGTTGAAGTTGACGACGGGACAGCCTTTGTCTCTCAGGTAAATAGAGCCACCTGGCGGCTAAAATACTCTGCTGCAATCCAGACGGAGAATTTGTTCACCTACGAGCCTTCTTCGCTTAGAGAGCGCTTATTCGCAGGACGGATTTCGGTACAGATACACGATAAGCAAGCCATGATCATTGGTCCGAAGATGTACATCAAGAGAGTGCTTAAGAGCCTAGCTGAGGCTCAGTAACTAGCTCGAGAAGGTAGCGTATCCAACTGGGGTCTAACAGCCCTGGCTCTTTTTGTGCCCTTACCTCCTTGAGTTTCCCAGAATAAAGCTTCTAGGCATAGACAGCGTAACATGTAGAAAGAGGGTCGGGTCTTGCCATCGTAATAGAAGGACAATCGAGACCCAGCCCTTCTAGGATTCCAGGGCCCAATACTCTTCTACGCTGCCTCCTCATATACCCACCAAAGTCCTCTCCCTAAGCTGTCATCTGAGGACGGGCAGGAGGTGTGCGTATAACACACATCGACGCAATGCATGGCGCGTTCTACGGGGTATCCTACGATAGGTCACAGGGCCAAACTTTCTCTTCGGCACACCTCGACTAGTCGGATTACGATTGGTTAAAGAGGGAACATAAGGTAGCTAAGGGCTACCGGGGCGCTACAGAGAAGGAGGAAAAGGACATGGCAGAGGGTGAGAAGGCCACCAGGACCCCGAATACTATCTACAACCTCTCAAGTGTGCTCTTTCATGCTCTTGAGGGCGGCGCCTCATACGACCAGTACATAGAAGGCGCCACACGAGATGGCGATTATGAGCTTGCTGGCTTTTTCAGTCGAGTAAGAAGCGCGGACCGTGTGCGTGCCAATATGGCGCGCATACTTCTAGCCGAGCGGACCCCCACTGGGGCGGCACGTGTGGGAAGGGTATCGACCGGGGCGTCGTCGAAGAGGCCTCCCAGGAGGAGGATGGAAGAGCATACTCCAGCACTCAGACAGGAAGGTACTGGGCAGAATCCTCAACAGGAAGATAATAGCGGGCTACTAGAGAGGTTCATAGACGCGGTTGTCGGCAAAGAAGAGCCAAGAAGTGAAGAATCTCCTAGAGAAAGGGGGGGATAAAGGGTACGCAGGGCGCGACAGATCCGTCAGCATCGTACGGCAGCTTGTGAGAGCAGCGTTCCCAAAGGTTGATCCCCCTTACGCGGATGGTCGTTGGGCAACTCCATCGCCTTGGGGGTATGCATCAGGCTGGGAAGAAGAACCTATTACCGCTCTAACACCCAGCCGAGCAGTTCGTTGCGATGATAGACGTAGCGCCGCTCGGTCACCAGGTGCCACGCCAGGTAAGGAACCAGTCTGCGGAACTCGGAGTAGGACATTCGCAGAAAATCCGCCGCCTCCTTGGCGTTCATAAGCTCACGAGACAAGTGTAAGGATCTCCGGTAGGCTGCTTGACTTTCTAGGAGTGCTACAACCTCCGACACCCTGCTCTTGCCTCCCCTTACTCTTTGTCTGCCTAGGTAGTACAGACCGCTGTAGAAGCCTCCACCGGTACCTTCTTCTCCTCATCAACACCGTATGGCTAGCTCTTCACCTACCTTCTTCATGATGGTGCCCCCAACCTGCGACAGCCTCGGCCTGCTTGTCGGGGCTGACAACGAGGATCTCGTCGTGGACCAGGCCTACGATCTCCACAGGCTCAGGGACCTCATGGCGACGCTCGTAGATAGCAACCGCTATCGATTTCCTCGCATCAAGGGCCCCAGCTTGAATCGGAGTGTTCAATGCCTGCCGGTCGGTCTCCAGGTTCAGGCGCCTCCGCCCATGCAGTGTAGTAGCCACCTGGTTGCCGTTGTCGAAGGTGTTGATGGTCTTATTGCGCCTATAACACCTCTGGAGATGTTCGGCGTTTAGATGACTTAGAGAGAAGGTTCCTCCAAAACGTAGGACAGGTTCATTGTAGTCTCTCCACTATCTCTATCCCTTAGCTATAGTAGTCCGTTAATCCTCACCAGTAGTGAGATTCCTGGGGTATGCCGATGGGTGCGTGGAAGATACCGCGCTTGATGGCTCGCATGTTAGCGTATCTAATGGCATCGATTGCATGATCGTTCTGCTTTAAGGGCTTATCCTCACCTCGCTTGCTCGCCGCCGAATCCCAGGAGTAGGTGGCAAGCTGGGAGATGAGGTGCTTGCAGGATTCGTGGATGAGCAGCCTCTTATCCTCTAGCGCCTGACTTACAACCTGTATGCCCTTCAGCACCTCGTTATCCGCCTCGTAGATATGGCCCACGGAGTCTCGCCTTAGCTGTATGATGAAGCTAGCGGCAGAAGGGTCTACCTCTATGGCTCGAGGTCTGATACCGCTTAGGAAGCGCACCATGTCGCGGCTGTACTGGGTATCTGTCTTCTGTCTACCGCTTTGGCGGCTGTCGTGGTAGTACTCGCGTATGGCGTACCAGGTTCCTTGGCTAAGCCCTAGAAGGACGAAGGAGGTGGCGCTAGCTGTGCCGTAGTCGCAGCCAACCACATACTTCTCGAAGCTTTGGGGAAGCTCTTTAACCACGTGGGTCTCTGGGTCGAACATGTCGTAGATAGCCCCTTCTGCCATCCATACGTTTCCGAGGAGCCCTTATATTCTCGGCGATTGAGTCGCTAGGGAGGGTATCCCAAAAACGTTGCTTTTTGGAACACAGTGGTGGGTTAAGGGAGGTGAAACTACGAGATGCACTAGACGGGGCACCCTGTCTTCTACTTGGTTCACGGTCTTCTTGTGTCTCAAAAAGGACCCAGCCTGTTGAAAAAGTCTTTGTCGGATCAATCTGTGCTCTCGAAAGAGGTCCAAAACACTACAAACCTGGGGTTTAAAGCTCCTGAACGGAGTTCAGAAAGCACCACAAAGGAGTTTTTCAACAGACTGGACCGTTTTTGGAACATACTACGCTGCGTCTCAGAAAGGATCGTTTTTCGGACAGATCACAAAGTAGCTTTACCAGGCCTCCGTTGGTACAGTGCATAGCTGCTTATGGATGCTGTGTATCTGACAAGCGACATCATCATTCACTACTTCCTCTCGCCACTAGAACCAGAATCTCACGAGCTGGATGAAGCTAGTCAACAGCTATATGAAGCGGCAAAAGAGCGATCTGAGCGTGCTGCAGCAACAATAGACAAAGTAAATAAGGGAGAACTCAGAGCCTACATCTCAGATCTTGTGCTCTTTGAGACAGTGAAAGCCTTTGAGGCAGTACCATTTGAAAAACCAGAAGAAGAACCTGACCCTGAAGACCCGCTCGCTCTACGACGTGGAACAGTTGGCTTTGCTAGTAGAAAAAATCCCCACATCGGGCTAGCGCTGCGCAGCCTTGTTGTGCAGCCAAACATTCTCGGCATTGATAAGACGCTGTGGGATCGAATATTTGTATTGTATGCCTATGATGACGCTGTTCTTTCCATTGAAACGGCTTACCATACCGCGAAAGTACAAAGAATCCAATGGACTGAGGGTCGTGAGATTGAGGGTATAGTGTCCTTTGATGAAGCGTATGATCACATCAAAGACATAACCCGCATCGATCCTGCTTCTTTCCAATAATCAAGCCCGGAGAGCCAGGAACCGTGGCAATCCTTCTCAGCGTGGTGACAGCCACGCTTTGCAGGGTTTATGAGCAGGTTTGCTAGGCTCCTCGCAGAATAGGGATTGCCCGACCAGCTCTATGCCATAAACGGTGGTTTTTGATGCATGGGTAAGGCTGTGCCGATGACCACCGTTTATGGGACAGCTTATAGAGTGCCTCCGGATGGACGAGCGGTAGTCACCAGTTGGCTTTAACTCATCCGCCGAGCCCTTTCTTGGTCCGCTCACACTCTTTGTACGCTAAGGTGCATAATTTTCCTTGTTGTGGCGCTACGTTTGGGTCATTATTGGGCTGGGCGCAACCTACAGCCAGTTTGGGTTGACTTGCAGGACTTGCAGCAGGTCAGGTACCCAGCCAATCGGTGGTCGAAGGCAAACGAAGGAGGAGTAGAGAAAAGAGAGGAGTGACCTTGTGTCACAACAAACAACATGGCGCCCTGGCGCAGGACCCGATGACGGTATACCGCAGCCGATTCGGATTGACGATGGCGCATCGATCCTGGGACCGCACAACGTTCCTTTGGAACGCGAGAACCCCAACCTGCTAGTCTCACCGAAAACCGACTCCGGCACTGTGCCCAACCTCAAGTTCTCGTTTGCCACTGCGCGCAACCGGGTCCTAACGGGCGGCTGGGCGCACGAGGTTACCACGCGCGAGCTGCCGATCGCCACACAGATCGCCGGGGTGAACATGGCCTCAAGCTTGGAGGGATCCGCGAGCTGCACTGGCACCCCAACACCGACAAGTGGCAGTATTGCATCGCGGGTAAGGGACGCATGACGGTGTTCGCGTCGGGGGGAAGGCGCGGACCTTCGACTACCAGGCAGGCGACGTGGGTTACGTGCCGTTCGCAATGGGCCACTACGTCGAGAACACCGGCGACGAGACGCTGAGCTTCCTCGAGATGTTCCGCAGCGACCACTTCGCCGACACCTCGCTGAGCCAGTGGATGGCGCTCACGCCACCGGAGCTAGTGCAGGCGCACCTGAATCTTGATCAGCAGACGATCGCTACCCTCTCCAAGGACAAGCCCATTATCTCGGGCTGAGAAAGATCTTCACGGCCTTCATGACCGGGAACTTTGTGTTTCTCGCGCTCACGACCGCCGGTGCTGGCGGACCCAGCGTCGTGAGCATCACCGTCTCGCTGTCCGTCTTCGGCAGCCTTCCTGGCGACCCGTATCGTCGATCCCTCCAAACACCCAGGCTTGTTTCCTGGCCGTCTGGGTGGCGGTTGCCGGCCTGCCGGCGAGTGGCGCCGCCAATGTCCTCATTGGCCTGTGGGCGCTCGCGATAGGGATGCAGACCGCCACGGTCTACTCGCTCGGTCTAGAAAGGGGTGTTCACGATGGCATCATAAAGAAGGACAGAGAGTCTCGGTTACCAGACGGATTAGAAGGTAAGGTAGGTATGAGGGGAGTCGTCTATGAGGGTGCCCAGAAGGTTGCCATCAAGGAGGTCGAGGACGCCCGTATAGAGGAGCCTACCGACGTCTTGATGCGGGTCACTTCTAGCGCTATGTGTGGCAGCGATCTGCACATGTACGACGGGCGAGCCGGAGCCGAGCCAGAACTGGTCTTGGGCACGAGCCGATAGGTATGGTCGAAAAGGTAGGAGAGGCGGTAAAGAGCGTGGACAGAGGCGATAGGGTGGTAGTACCTACCCACCTCTATTGTGGATTTTGCTTCAACTGCCGTCGAGGTCGTAGCGCCTCCTGCCTCACGGTCAACCCGGGCTCTTATGGGGCAGCCTATGTCTACGCCGGGATGGGTCCTTATCGCGGTGCCAGGCCGAACTTTTGCGGGTACCGTTCGCCGACGTCAACTGCGTCAAGCTCCCCGGAGAGCCACACGAGAGTTAGAAGACGACTTCGTGCTTTTGGCCGACGCGTGGGTCACAGGCTGGCATGCCACCGAGCTTGCGGGTGTGTACCCAACCTCTACAGTAGCGATCTTCGGGGCAGGAGCGGTAGGCCTTTTGGCCGCCTACTCTGCACTCTTGCGCGCGGCAGCGGAGGTCTACGTGGTAGACATGATCCCCGAGCGGTTAGAGAAGGTCGGTGAGATCGGCGCCGTTCCACTTTCTAGAAGGAGATCCAGTCGAGCAAATCATGGAAGCCCGAGGGCGCAACCTGCGCCTGAGCGGTTCGCTTGCACCGGCAGATGAGAGGATGATGGGCGTGGTGTACAGCATCGATGCTGTGGGCTTTCAGGCCAGGGATCGTGAGGAGCCTACTACCCGCGAGCATCAGGGCCAGGTTTATAGAAGACCTCTGCCGGCTCGTAAACCCCACCGACACCCTAGGCATAGCTGGAGAGTACGTGGGGCGCGACCCGGAGGCAGCCGAGAAGCTTGGCAAGCGTGGGTATCTGGACGTGCCGTGGGCGACCCTTTTCCGCAAAGGGATAAAGGCAGGTTTTGGACGCACAGACGACGTGCGCTATAACGTCCATCTGAGGGACATAATTCTCTCTGGACGGGCGAAGCCCAGCTTTGTGGTCAGCTACCACATCGCATTTGAGGAGATAGAAGAGGCCTACAAGAAGTTTGACTAGCGAAAGGATGGCTACCTCAAGGCAATCCTCCAAGCGGACCGCTCGTAGTAAGCTCCTCGTATGTGACAGACGAAAAACCGTACACACCCGGAGAAAGCTCTTAACAAAGAGCTAGCAGTCAAGGCAAGATAGAGCAGATGGCTACCCACATTG
>JAFAPF010000453.1 GCA_019247245.1 Rubrobacter sp.
CTGAGGAAGACTTAGAACCCTTGAAGGAGTTTGGCGTCGAGACTTGGGCCCAGGCGCTTCTCAAGTTCGTCTTGTCCGACGGGCGAGTGAGCTGCGCTATTCCCGCTACTAGCAAGCCAGAACACGCTTGGGAGAATGCTCGTGCTGGTGAGCCCCCTTTCTTTGGTGACGAGGCGCGGAGGCACGTCAGGAGTTTGGCTCAGCGGCTCTGATCTTCTCTACATCTCTTCTTACAGCGCCAACTAGTACTGCGCAGGTTGGCTACGGCCGAAGTATCCGAGTGGTTGCACATCACGTTCCACACCGTACGGAATGACTTCAAGGTTGTCTTCGACAAACTCAGCGTGCGAAGCTGGAGGGAACTTGTCGATCAGGTCTTCGTCCAACAGTGCCAGCCGCGCATGGCGACCTGCTATGAACTAGATGCCGATGGATGATTCCTAAGCCGCGGGTAAAGACCATCTTACCTGATTGGAATCCTCCTTTGTCTACGATTCATATTACACGTGAGGTTTTGGAACGTGTCTTAGCCCTCAAGCTGAGACGGCGCTACCCACCTACTCTGCGACGAGGGCGTGTTATCTGCGCTTCGATTTCTGGAGGAGCTGGCAACGAATATTTTCTCTGATGGCTTTAATTACTTATATGAGCACCCTGTCTTTTGCCCACAAGGACAGTCGTCGGTCTGTATAGCGTAGTTCTACGCATACACAGAAATGACAATACCACTCTGACACGCGATGCCGGATCGGGGCGGACCTGTGGCTCAACCAGGCCGGCGACGGAGGGGCGTAAGACGCTACCCGCACCCTATAAGGTGCTCCATGGCCGGACCTGGGGATAGGGATAAAGAGGACGGGAAGGCGAAATAAAAAGCCGTGCCCCTTGGTGACTCTCCCCCTCCAGGAGTCCCTCAGAGGCACGGCCCATCCCCCCCTCAGGGTATTTAATATCATCGAAAATATGGGTTACAAGATGAACTACTGTTAAGAAGAACAACGCTATATCTCTACCTTAGAGTTCAGCAAAATCCCCTTATTTATGCTGTATAGCGTATCTTCATCGGTTAAGCTTACTAGCGGTTGTACTTTGGAGAAGTTACCCTATTCTATAGGGAAGGACTATTCTATTCTATAGTCTATGCAACCAACTAACGGCCAGCCAATGACCGACCAGACGACCGAAGAAACGCCCACCCGGCGCGTAACGGTACCAGACGCTGCAGTGCTTTTGGGCCTCTCCGAAGATGCTGTACGCTCTCGCCTCAAGCGGGGGACTTTACGCAAAGAGAAGGACGAAGATGGTACCGTATTCGTCGTGTTGAGCGCCGAGAGTCCTACCGACCGACCGACCAGCAATCGCGGCCGGCCCGCGGCCAACCAAACGCCTGTACCAGCCGACCTAGCGAAGCTCCTGCGCGACCAAGTGGAATATTTGCGTGAACAGCTAGCTGAGGAGCGCGAAGCAAACCGAGAGAACCGGAGAATCATCGCCGGTTTAGTCCAGAGGGTACCCGAGTTAGAGGCCAATACAGAGTTCCCGGAAGTCCCCGAGACAGACACGAAGGAGCCGGGCAAGAGCGATGTACCATCAGAGCATCAAAAACGCCGCTCGTGGGTATATCGGTTCTTCTTCGGGCCGTGATGGAACTGGATGCCGAATTCGGTGCTCTGGCTAGCTGTGGGCAACCCCCGCTACCGCGTAGCTGCGTTTGGTTATTAGAGCTTCTCCTAACGAGCACCAGGACGGTGAGTCAAGACCCAGAAGAGAACCACTCCTATAGCCACTCCGGTCCCGACACCCAAACCCGGGTTACCTAATAACACGATCCCTAGAATGTAGCCTATGATCGCAAAGGCAGCCATGAAAATACCAGCGGCCCGCTCTCTAGGTTCCATATGTGCGTGCTCTTCGCCTAAGCATCATCCACCGCTTGGTGAGGTACTAGTAACTTGGCCCTAGATGCTTCCTGATACCACTCACCATCGCTACTCTCCGGGAGCGCCTTCGGCTTGTACCAGCGCGATAAGAGTGTCTGCGTGGCCTGCACAAGCAGTTCAGGGGTCGTTAACCAAGTTCCCTAGGATGTTCATGAGTCGTACAGTGTACTCCTGTTGTAGTACAGGTTCCTCCTCCAACCCGTAGCGCGACTCCTGGTGGCACTTGTCCACAGATCATTGTCGTCCGTCCGCAGGATCACATCGCGTCTGTCAGTGCCAAACAGGTTCTCGGATACCATCGAGCGCTTGATGGGCGCTTCTCTGTTCCACGCCTCTTCTTTCCATATTCGTTGGTGTCCTTCACGAATCCCGCCTGGATAGTATCAGTAGATATCACAGTTGTAAGCAGCCCAACCTCCTCAGTAAGTTGCCCAACCAAGGAACTTCTCAAGCAAAGCCCTTCGCCCCTTCGGTTATTGGGTTTTGGGTTTAGCCGAGACCTGGCATCTCTTAATTAAGGAGCAAAGAGAGCAGCCGAGGAACAAATTGATGCTGTTGGTGACCTTCTGATGCTACGCTGATGGGAGCGATGTTCGCTATACCCCCATCCAAGCTCAGCATACTGATAAACCTCCGGTGATACACAACCGGCTTCGTTAACATTACTGACCTCGCAGCTAATTATTGCAACGAGGTACCACATTTCAAAACGAGCGCTGCCAGAATCTTGGAGACCTGAGCAAAAGGGGATTTTGTTTTGCTTCTGGTAATACCTTCACCTTTACAGTGTGGTAACCAGAAGTAGCTTACAGGGGGTGCGCGAGAGTAAGTTCTTTGAGCTGGACCAAGTACCTTGGGGGCTCTTTTCATACCACGAAGAGTTTCCGAGAAGGCTCTACCCCTGGGCGGCTCCATGAATAGAGGCCGTCCGCTACTTGCTAACCTCGTCGTCCCGTACCACAGTATTTGTGTTGGGATCGTGAGAGGTAGCTACCAGCCCCTTTCTTTATATAGGGAGGTAGCGCTCGTGAGGTGCACCATTATGTTTTGTTCGCAGTAGCTGCCATTATGGTGGCCCTTACCGCAGGTCCTGCTTTAGCGGCGCAGGGACTGCACAGGTGCCTGCCTGGTACTACCCCATATTTCCCGCTTAGAGGCGAGGCCACCTGTTTAGGCCCTAGTAGCAGCCTCCCGCTCCAAAAACTCATCCATACACAACTCAAACCAATTGGGTAAGCACGCCCCTAAGCCAAACTGGGCACGCACATTGCTAGCCAGCAACTAGCCCAGGCTATTACCCTCCAGCAGGCGCTCGGCCTCTAGCCGCGGAGTCCCTGCAGCGGCATCTTTTGCCCAGTGGCGATGCTGGCCAGTAGATAACCAGCGAGGCTGGGAGCTAAGGGCCCAGGCCCTGTTTTATGTCCTCCGAATCTCTGGGTTTCCAAGTAAGAAGTAAGCAGCAATAAAGTAGCCTTCTACACGGTCTAGCTAACCCTAGGCACAAGTCAGTACCAAACCACAAAACAATAAGCCGTGGAAGTCATCGTTCCGCGTGCTGCTGAGCGAATACGCCTCAGAGATACGCTTTGCGTTCGGAGCGGTCCGCTAGAATAGTAGCAAACTGGAAGAACGGAGGATAGCGTGGTGAACATCCCCGCCGGGGACAAGCTTCTCATCATCCACGCTCTGGGCGCTTTCTCCATGATAGATGACTACCCGAAGACCCTCGTGCAGGGCTCCGGCGCTGGTCCCTAGGCTGCAACCCTTCTCTAGCCTTGGAATCAGGATCTCGTGGCTGGGTACTCCAACGTCTACGGCTTTGCGAGCTAGCGTGAGATTCGGACCTGGTGACGTCGCTACTGGAGCGTGCAGGCGCCGTTTAGAATGTTAGTGTGTGCTTTGAGCAGGAGGTATGGTAGGTGGTATTTGGAATCCCATAGCCCAACAGAGCAGGAAGGATCTCTTGTGAAGCTCGGGAATATCGTCAAAACCTCTCCTCAAAATAGAGCGTCTAGTATTGCGCACGGTGACTGTCAACGATGCCTGGGCCGTGTTCGCCTACGCCTTGGGCTCAGAGGTGGCCGGTTATGTAATCTGGTATATGTATTGCACGCTCGAAGACTCTAAGCGTTTTCTGTGCTCCTTGGCCGAGGTTCTCAAGAGCGAGTGCCACCTGCGCTCACTCACTCGAGCTTGCGGGTAAATGAACGGAGGTTGAATACATGAAGTGGGCAACGGCTATATCCCGAAAGACCTCATTCAATGAGGCCCTGGCCGAGTGTGCGAGAGGTGTTCGGGCATCTTTAGGCCCTGGTCCCATCACCCTCGCTCTCGCCTTCGCGACACCCCACTTCGCAGAATTCTATGGGCGGCTGCATAAGGTTCTGGACAAGCTTCTCGGCCCCGAAACGCTCCTCGGTTGCTCGGCAGGTGGTGTAATCGGGGGTGGCGAGGAGGTCGAAGGACTCCCGGCTGTGAGCGTCACAGCCGCCCGGCTCCCGGAGGTTGTGGTACGCTCGTTCTACCTCGACGGTCCGCTGCCGGACCTCGACGATCCGCCGGACTCCTGGGAGAAGCTTGTAGGGGTGGAGCGAATTGATGCGCCCCAGTTCGTTCTCCTCGCTGATCCCTTCACTGGTCTTCCGGAGGTATTGCTCGCTGGCCTCGACTACGCTTTCCCCAACTCGGTCAAGATCGGAGGCCTCGCTAGCGGTGCGACTTCGCCCGGCCTGAATGCCCTCTTTCTTGATGGCGAGGCCCACACCTCGGGCGTCGTGGGTGTCGCCCTCAGTGGCAACGTGGCCGTGGATACCATCGTGGCGCAGGGTTGCAAGCCCGTAGGTGACCTGATGCGGATCACGAGCTGCGAGGCAAACATCGTCTACGAACTGGGCGGGCGAGCGGCCTTCTCGGTGCTGCAAGAGCTGTTTGCAGGCCTTGACGAGCGCGACCGGAAGCTTGCGAGAACATCGCTCTTCTTGGGTGTTGCTATGGACGAGTTTAAGGAGGAGATCGAGGTAGGTGATTTCCTGATCCGGAACATCATCGGTATCGACCCGAAAGGTGAGGCTATCGCTATCGGGGAGTACCTCCAAGAAGGGATGCGGGTCCGCTTCCACATCCGCGACGCTGACGCTTCCGCCGAAGACCTCCACGCCATGCTCGCTGGCTACGAAAGCACGTTGCCTCAAAAAGATACTGTCTCCGGCGCTCTCCTCTTTTCTTGTCTCGGGCGTGGCGAGCATCTCTACAAAAAGCCCAACTTCGATACCGGTGTCTTTAAACAGTACTTAGAGGAGGTGCCGGTTGGCGGTTTCTTCTGCAATGGTGAGATCGGGCCGGTAGGCGGCACCAGCTTTCTACATGGCTACACCTCCTCATTTGCTCTCTTCCGCCCTCGCGAGAGCGGCTGGTCGGGCACAATAGGAAGCTGAGGATAGGCACT
Organism: Rubrobacter sp.; assembly: GCA_019247245.1. Classification (GTDB taxonomy): domain Bacteria; phylum Actinomycetota; class Rubrobacteria; order Rubrobacterales; family Rubrobacteraceae; genus Rubrobacter_F. The sequence continues at coordinate 5,386 of JAFAPF010000453.1, forward strand.
CAGGCCTAAAACATAAGGTTTTCCGCTATTCTTGCGATCAGCCTTGGAGCGCTTATATAACCTCCTCAGAACTATCGAAGGTTTCTGTATCCGCACGCCTGATCTGGTTGAACATGTTCTCAGGGCACCGTTGCTCTGGGTGTTGAGGCTACCTCCTCCTTTCCAGCGGGGAAGAATTCTATGCCCAGAAGGTAATGCTGTAGTGTGCTCGTCTCGAGGTTACCATCCTGATCTTGGCCTGTGTTACCCGAACTTATTTCCTTTGCCCTCCAACATCGTCGGGTTACTACAGCGGTAACCACATCTGTCTACCACGTTCGAGACCGAAACTTTCGGGCCTGTTCCTCTCATAGTTAGGAAGGCAGGGCGGAGCTCACCTTCTGGCCGATGGAATCATATGCAGCGCTATTGAAAAGGTGAATCCCGCAAGATCCGGATCTCGGAGTAGCGTCCAAAGCATGCTCGTGACGCTGCGGATACTTGGGCTGCCTAATAGTAGAATCTTCTCGGAAATTGCTCTTCATCTCCTTCTTAGAAAGCCAGAGTTACTCAGAGCGAAGGTATCTCAGTCAGCAAGCTCCTCGCTTAGCGCTACTCCGGCAGTGCGTCTCTTCCCAGGACGTCCTCGTAAACATCTTAGAGCCTGTTTAGTAAAGGTGAAGGTTAAACCTTTTTGTGTGTTCTAGCGTATGCGGAGTACCTATCTCATAGCTCTCTTTGGTAGGAACGCTTCGAAAAATTGAGGGAGTTGCTCCGCAAAACAGCTCATACAAGGCTGTCCCCATATAAAAGAAACGGATTTGGCTCCTTCAAGGCTAACCTACTGTTTACCAAACAGGCTCTTACTCATCTAACTCCTTGCGTGCCTTACCCTTGCCGGGAGCTCAGCACGATTATCGACCCTATGACCACGAGCGCCGCGCCGCTGAGTTTGGGGAGGGTTGCCGGACTGGTCGGCAGATTTAGCAATCCGAAGTGGTCGAGGACTATAGAGGCGATCATCTGTCCGCCGATGATGAAACCGATGGTAGGCGACGCCCCGAGCCGCGGGGTTAAGACTATGGACATGCTCACGTAGAACGCCCCCAAAAAGCCCCCAGACCATGCCCACCACGGTACCGTTGTAGTGCTTGGCAGCGCCGGCGACTCACCGCGACCCACCAGCAAGATTCCGACAACGACCAAGAGCAGCACAGCTGTCCCGATAAAGAAGGAGATTGTTGCAGCCGTCACCGGCCCGCCAGCAGCCTGACCCATCCTCGCGTTAGCTGCAAACTGTATCGGTACTGCTACCCCCGCTATAACTGCCAGCGCCGCAAGAACTAACAACACAGTCCTCATCTCCCTCCTCTTCGCTAGTAAGAAATCCGTAAAATCGTTAGGCAATTATCTCGCATAAACCCCGCACTCGTAAGGTGCAGCATCGCATCTATTCAACCTGCTGAAGAAAAAGTAGTACTGATGCCTGATAGTAGCAGAGTTCTTTAATACGCTAAATCATTTCCTACCTGATCGCATACTCTGTCCCAGATCGCCCAGACCTTCACGAAGCAAGTAGGTGCAGGAAGGAGGTAGGGGAGCCGGCCCCACATGTCGAAGGCTCACCAGACATCCCGGTAGTAACAGTGGTCTGAGAGGATAGGCATTCGGCGAGAGCTTGCCGTGTGCTCATAAGTCGCCGGGGAGAGGATAAGCCTCCCTGGCTTCAGAGAGAAGCATAGAACGTGAGGATTCTCCCGGAGGTGCAGGATTAACCCTAAACTAGAGTTCTAGTTTAGGGTTAGGCATAACAAAGACATCAACTTGGGTCTAGTTGACGTTGTATCTATCGAACGGCAGTGTAGGTTTCAAAGCTCGGGACGTACTGCGTCGGGCTTAGAGAGGGCAAGTATCTCGGAGTAGGGGTCGCCTCGACCTTTTTCCGCTAGCGCAGTCGCAGGTAGCAGGGTACATCGAAAACCTCCCGACGGTGTTTACTCTCCAA
>JAFAPF010000460.1 GCA_019247245.1 Rubrobacter sp.
ACCTTGTATTCGAAGCGCGACCTTAGCTACAGCAAGCTATCCTAGACGAGCAAAAGAAAGGAAAGAGGGTCAGAGCGTCGGCGCGGCACACCAAGCATCCGTAGAGCCGCGAGCGGAAGGCGGAGAGCTCGCGTGCCAGACGGTAAAGGCAAGACTCTTTAGATCCCATCGTGGCCGTAGTAGACCGGGACCACGCCAGGGCTATCTTTCTGGAGACGATTGCAGCATGCGGACGGCGAGCAGGGTCAGCCAGCCGAAGCTGATCGTGACCACGAGGCGCTGGAACAGCCCGGCGAGGACCACGAAGCTTTCGGCCTGTCCGAAGCCTGCGCTGGCGAGTACGAATGCAACCGTGAACGCCAGGCCGGTGAAGAACGAGTAGACCGCCCACCCGCGCTCGCTCCGGGCGGCGAACTGGCTGCCGAACACAAAGCAGGCAGCAGGCGGCCACCAGCGCCGCGAAGCCGGGGAGCGTGAAGAGATCGTGTGGGGCGCCGTGCCAGGTGTACCCGGGCAAGTTGGTCGGGAGTACCGGGCGGGTAACCGCTCACGGGGTCGGTGGAGAAGATCGCCGCGCCGAGCAGACCGATCGCCCACGTCCCGATGAGCAACGGCCCCCAGATCGCGCCCTTCCCCGGCCAAAGCGCGAGTCGCAGACGCTCGGCGAAGGCCAGCGTCAGGAAGCTCGCGACGACGAAGTTAGCGGTCTGCACCCAACCGTGGTCGCCGAGGCCGAGAGAGCTAACCGGGTGACGAAGCGGCTCGTATCCAACGCGAGCGTCGCCCTCGACGAGGAACGTGGCGACGAACAGCGGGCTGACGATCGCGCCGCAGTAAAGAGCGCTTTCGTGTTCCGTCCCGCCTTCAATGCACCCTCCCTCCTTCGTGCCGAAGGCCGGCCACTAGCTGTCTGCCCACTCGCGTAACTCGAACAGCCTCTCTGCCAGCGCCTCCGGCGAGACGCCCAGGTGCCCTAGCACCCTGACGGCCGTCCCGTCCTCGTTGCCCAGTATCCCCAGCAGCACGTGCTCGAGGCCGAGGTGGTTATCTCCCAGCCTCCGCGCCTCTTTGCGCGCTCTAACCAGCGCGTTCTTGGCCCGCAGAGAGTAGGGGATCTTGCGGTCGTCTGGGAGGCTCATGTCAAAGGTGTCTCCCGCCTCACGAATGTCTAAGGAGATGCCGATCGAAGAGAGTGCGTTGGAGAGCATCCCTTCACACTCGTCGCGCGCATCTGCGAGTGTTACGTCAAGAGAAGATAGCGCCTCTGCGGCTATCCCCTCGTCGACGCGAAGGATCCCAAACAGGAGGTCCTCATCGCCCAGGGAATCGTGCTCCAGCATTCTGGCCTCTTCGAAGGCGGCCTCCACACTCGTGCGGGACTTGTAAGTGAAACGTACGAACATCATGCCTTGCTGCCTTCAACCGATAGGCTTGGTGCCATAGCACGCAGGGGGCAGGAGGGGTATTTTGTTTGCGTCGGCTTTATGTATCGCAAGTACCACGTTTAGTCAAATTGGAAGTTTGATAGGAATGCTTTGCAAAATTGAGGAGGTTGCCCCGAAAAACGGCTCAAAGGCTGCCCTTATATAAAAGGAGCAGATTTGGCTCCTCCAAAGCCAACCCTATTACTTACCAAACAGGCTCTTGGAGCTTTTGAACTGTGTCGGAGCAGGGTGGCGGCACGCCACATCTGCGACTGCCGGTGCGGTTCAGGAAGCTGCTCGCTAGGCAAGCCAGCGCGTGAGAGGACAACCTGCTGAAAGTGACAGAGAGGATACAAGGCGCAGAGGATACAAGGCGCGCTACGAGAGAGTCGTTGAGAAGAAGTGTTAGTTCACGGAGGCAACTTCTCTCCCTTGTATGCAGGGGTTGCCTCGTCAGCCCGGACAACCAGGACCGGGCACGGAGCATGACGAACCACGGATTCAGAGACGCTACCCAAGGCATCACGCTTGAAAGGCCCGGACCCTCGGCTACCCACGATGATGAGTCCGGCCTCTAGTTCTTCGGCGAGCCGCACGATCTCCACGTCGGGACGGCCAACTTTCGGGTGGGTCTCAGCTACCTTCCCGCCCGTATCCTTTATCTTTTGCACCTGTTCGTCGAGTGTCTCACGAGCACGGTGCTCGGCACGTTCGCGTAGCCTGCCTTCCAGCTCGGGGTCAACAAGATCGAGAATATTGAGCGTTCCCTGAGCAGCGTAAGCGCTCTGTACAGGCGCCACATTAATCACGTGCAGCGCCAGATCGAGTCCTTTTGATAACTGAACCGCGGTTTGCATGGCACTGATTGATTCCGGAGAACCGTCGGTGGCTAGCAAAATACTGTTTGCGATCACGCCCTTTTCCTCCTCGTCTCACACATCCAGTACAGCTAGATTGCTGGATGGATACCCCCACCACTGACTTGGGACGTAGATCATCCTCCTTGCCTACGGGAGTTTCCCGATCATGGCGAGGAAACCCACGATGAGCAACGCTAGGCAGATGAGCAGCCCAAGAGCAGCGAGAGCCGCATAGGGCGTGCCGTTCTTATCCATTGATCGCGTCTCCTCGAATCGGCTCACCCCCACTACGAACAAGCCAAATGCACCCACCATCGCGTTTGCCCCAACAAAGGATACAAGCAGCACTAGGAGCAAGCCCTGGACGTCGATCAAAGAGCTCATACCGACCCCGCTCCCGCGAGTGCGGCCTCCTCAGCGCTCACGTCGTTTACGTTATCCGGGGTAACCGGGTCGCGCTGGGCCGCCAACCAGATTCCAATGCTTCCTGCCACCGCCACGATGAGAACTATGGTTACACCACCAGCGCCGCCCAGCGCTACCATTGCCAGGCCAGCTATGCCCGCGATCAAAGCCGCGCCCGGCAAGGTGAGTAGCCAAGCAATTACCATTGTGCCGAAGACACCCCAGTTCACGGACGAGAGGCTCTTAAACCTCCCCAACCCTGAGCCCACAACACCACCGGCGACCACCTGGGTGGTCGAGAGCGGGAACCCGACGGCCGCAGAGGAGAGGATGACTGCGGCGCACGTAGTCTCGGCCCCAAAGCCCTGGGGCGGCGCGATATCGGTTATCCTATTGCCCATGGTGCGGATGATGCGCCAGCCACCCACAGCCGTGCCTAAAGCTATCGCCGAGGCAGCGCAAATAATCACCCAGAGTGGCACCTGAAAATTATTGCCCCCAGAGAGGTAGCCGCCGCCGATGAGGGCGAGCGTGATGACCCCCATGGTCTTCTGGGCATCGTTGGTACCGTGCGCAAGTGCAACCAACGAGGCCGAGCCGATCTGGCCCCACCTGTAGTCACGCGATGCCTGCTCATCGGATACACGGCGCACCGTGCGGTAGGCCAGGTAAGACCCAGAGGCGGCCACGGCACAAGCCACGAGCGGCGAGAATACGGCCGGGACGAGCACCTTCGATAACACCCCCGAGCCATTGACACCTCCCAAGCCTACAGCGACCACCGTCGCGCCGATGACCCCGCCTATTAGCGCGTGAGAGGAGCTGGAGGGCAACCCAAAGTACCAAGTGATCAGGTTCCATCCGATCGCGCCGACGAGCCCAGCGAACACTATAGCGGGCGTGACCAGGTTATCTGAGACTATGCCCGAGGCTATCGTGGCAGCAACCTTCAGCGAGAGAAAGGCGCCTACGAAGTTCAACGCGCCAGCGACGATCACGGCCACTCGTGGCGGCATAGCCCCCGTGGCAACGGTGGTGGCCATAGCGTTGGCCGTGTCGTGAAAGCCGTTGGTGAAGTCAAAAGCCAAAGCTACTGCAACCACGATAGCTATCAGAATTAAGCTGCTATCCATATCTCACAACTCCTTATGTCGCTTTCTAGGCTTTGCATCGGAGCTATCTGTGCCAACTGTACCTATATGGGGCCAAGAGTAAGCCGAGTTTGGTTACATAGACGTAAAATCTAGGTTAAATCTGTGCTGAAGGGCCTAAGGTAAGGATAACCTTCACTACGGAAAGGTATTCCTTGTTTAGAGTTGTCGCCAGCGAAAGCTGAGCGTCTCTGAGGGGAGGGTTGCTGCTCAGATCAGTCCTAGGTGAGTGAGAAATGCCCACATTGCAGGCGAAACTATAGCCTTCGCCTGAAAAGGTTCACGAGCTTTTGGCTAAACGCGTCTAAATGCAGTCTGCGCCGTGGGACCCTGGTCGCCTGTTTTTAAGCCTTCCTGTACGTAAGCGCCGAGAGGGATGGCCAGGTGTTCTCCAGCTATGATTAGGGCATGATCGTAGACAACGCCAT
>JAFAPF010000478.1 GCA_019247245.1 Rubrobacter sp.
TTGGCGTTCGTGACATCAGCGGCAACACCGAGAGGGTAAGTCACGGTCAAAGATATCAGGCACGATCGTCTTGCATCAGAAGGTCAAGCAAGACACTCTGCGTTCAGGTATGAGAATGCCTACCCCGACATTTACGGGCTCAACAGTTCGTAGGGGAAAAATGACGATACAGGCTGAAACAAACGAATTTGTAGAACTAACCTCAGAACAGCGATCGGGGGAAGTTCAATACGCACACTTTTCGGTCGAAACGCGTGTAGAGCACCAGAAGAAGGCTGGTGTACTTCTCAAACGATTTTCAACAGGAGGTCTCGAACACAGCCGAAAGAGAGTAAAAGCAGTTCTGGGGTACCGAAGGAGCCTAGACTTTGACGAAGGGAATCATCCGGGTCAGGACTTTGCAGGGGTGCGGGGCGGAGATGATGGCTATATCGTTGGCGTGGTTGCGGATGGGGTAAGCCAATCGTTTTATGGGGAGATAGCAGCTTACTGTGTGGGCAAATGGTTACTGCACACGTTCTGGCAAGAGCGCGAGAGCCCGCCGTCCGAGGATCGACTCGAAGAGAAGCTTAAAGAACTAGAGACAGAACTCGCACCGGAAGTAGTGAGCTATCCGGTACCGCAGCATCTCGCCCCGACTCTCAGGGAGGTCCTGGAAAACCGTCGCTCGAAAGGTTCTCAAGCCGTTTTCGCTGCGTTCGTGTGGAACGCTAAGCAGAACACACTAGGCCTGTATCAAGTAGGCGATGTAGACGCCTTAATCCACTATCCTGATGGATCTCTCGAGCTTGATAGGGCGGCGCCGACGGGCAGATGGTCGAGCGCAGGGGAGAGTGAGATGCATTTAAAGGAACGCTCTTACGAGGGCATAAGCGGTATCGTGATCAAGTCGGACGGCGCTGGCAAAGAGTGGGGGGAAAGCCTTGCAGATAACGCCCTTAACCAGAGTGCCTTCACTCGTTTAGCTCAAACACGTGCGGGCGATGACGATGTCTCTTTTATCGCCGCCTATTGGAATGAGCTACAGGAACCACAGGTTAGTAACCAGATCAGAACTAGGGCAGTAGTGTCGGAACCCGAGCTGCGTCATCAGCTCGGAAGAAGAGAAGCGCTCGCCAGAGCGAGACGCAGGAGACGACACAACCGACGACGGAAAGCGGTGCTTTTTGTCTTGGGCTTAATAATTTGCGTTCTGCTAGTGGCTAATTTGTTGGTAGCTATGCACTCAAGCATTGAATGTACGGTGCGAGGAAGCAGCCAGCTATGCTAGGGCAATCGATAAACAAAGAAAGAAGGGGGCAAGCAAAAGGACGGCGAGTCTTGGGTGAGTCATCTCTTGGATGCCTGGTGGCTTTCATCTCTAAGGAATGGACGAAGTAATGCCTCAGAATTTTGACCCACTCCCTGGCGACCCTATTTACCTCTTCGAGCAAGAGTATGTGGTCCAACCTCATCCACAGGCACCTTATCTGCCCTATAGACAGAAGGCGGGGCGAGCAAGGGTCTATCAGCTTCTAAACAAGGAAGACCAATACTTCGCTCTGAAGGAATTCAAGAAACGATATAGGAAGCCAGCTCTTATCGACTCCTACAAGAACCTGCACCGCGTCGAGAACTTCGAAGGATTACGTGCAGCCAAACGCAGGATCGTACTTCCCTCAGATCCTACTGCTAAGAGATATCCAAGTCTAGAGTACGCCATGCTAATGCCATGGATTCATGGCAAGACCTGGTTCGACGTTTTGGGTCAGACAAGAGAGGGTGAGAGCTATCCGGACCTGAGCATCGCTATAGAGCTGTGCGACCGCTTCTTGGAGATTATGGAAGCATTGGAGAAGGCAGGGATGGCCCATACTGATATTTCCCCAGGCAACGTCATGGTTGGGTTTGATCCTATCGATGTACAGCTGTTGGATCTCGAAGAGATGTACATGCCTGGGGTAGATGCTCCTCCCGAACAGAACACAGGATCTGCTGGATATCGACATCGCAGTGGGGAAACGACTTGGAAGCCTGAAGGGGATCGCTATGCAGCAGCGGTGCTTGCTGCAGAGATGCTAATCCTCGCTAAGCCAGCACTTGCGCGCAAGGCTACAGATGAGGGATTTTTCAGGGGCAATTGTGAGGCACCCGAAGGCAAGGCCCGATTCAAGGACGTGCGCCCATGGCTTAAGAAGGTCTCACCAGAATTTGCCAAGGTCTTTGAACGCTCTTGGTTTGCTAAGTCATTAGAAGGATGCCCAAGGATCTCTGAGCTAAGGGAGCCGATAAAGAAGCTGACGAATTCCTCTGTTGAGCCGAGTGTCCTTTCTGATCCAGGGGTTGTTTGGAAGCTATTGGGAGCGCAAGAAAACCAGGATAGCTCGATGGGCACTCCACTTGTCTCGGAATCTGAGAAGCTCGCTGCTACAGAGCAGAGGGTGACAAATGATAAGTCGCACCCCAAGCGAGCAGAGACACCCAGATCAACGCAGCCTTCCGCAGAATCTAAGGAAGCTGTAAAAACCCCGCAAGAAATCCCTGTAGTTGGTAGTGGGGCGCTCAAAAGGCTTCCCAAGCGCCTTATAGGCGCGAGTGTGGCTTTCCTCATCCTCATTACTGCGGTAGGAGTGGGAGTTTGGAGCACTATGTATGCGAGCACTATCTCCTCAGAGCTTCGACTGGTTCTAGGCGCGCTGCACGATAGGCTGGCAGGACACCAAAGACAAGCCCAGACAACACGGAGACTCCAAAGGTCAGTGCGATTAACGTAGGACTCGTCAAGGTGGGGGCGTTTGTGATGATGTGCGGTAGCAGCTTGGAGACTATGACGCCTAGGATGATACCTACGGCTCCGCCGATCGAAGTTAGGAACAGCGCCTCGAAGAGGAACTGAAGTAGCACGTCTACGTCTGTGGCGCCTAGGGCTTTTCTGACCCCGATCTCCTTCGTCCTATCCGTTACCGAGGCAAGCATCATGTTCATGATCCCGATGCCCAGGATCAGCAAGGTGATGCTCGCTATGAAATAGAGGAGGACATTGAGCATATCTGTGATCCGGGTGAAGCGTGATAGGAGATCGTCCTGGGACCTGGCCCCGAAGTCCTCCGTGCCACTATGGGCGCTCTTTAGTGCGCTCTTGATCTCACTTGCCGCTGCCTCAACGGAGTCTGAGTCTTTGGCCTCAACTAGTATCTGACCCACGTTCTTACCCCCCGAAAGCGCTAGGGCATCGTCTGTGGTCACAAACGAGGTCTGGGGTATCGATAGGCCAAAAGTGGATTCCTTGGCATTAGCTGCGACGATGCCAACCACCTTATAGCTCTTGTTCTGTATTGGCACGATCTTGCCAACGGCGTCTTTAGAGCTGACCTGCAGGAGGTTTTTTACTACCGGCTCATCTAAGACGATCTCACCGGCCCGCTCCACGAAGCGCCCGGATACCAGGTCCACGGATTGTATTTTGGGGTAAGAGGGGTCCACTCCGGTCAGGGGAAGCTTCTTTCCACCTACTGATGCGTTGTCGACCGGCACGCTACCCGACGCTGCAGCGACGGTGGGCAGGCCTGCGATCTCCTTTACATCCTTCGGGGTGAGGGTGCTTGAGGAGACAGGGGTGGCGAGCGGGCCGTTTCCCCGCACTTCTGGGTTCCCTGGGGTGACCCTGATCAGGTTGGGCCCGAGGGCCTCTAGCTCATCCGTGATCTCTTTTTGCACCCCGTTACCCAAAGACATGAGCACGATTACGGCGAAGACCCCGAGGATAATCCCTAGCGTGCTCAGGAGGCTTCGCCACCGATTAACCATAATCCCCGAGAAGCCCATCTCGGCAATCCGCCACACATGTGTGCCCCACCTGAATATAGGTTTGAGAAGCCAGTGGCGACGCCGCATGGGCGTCCATTTCACCACCATCGCGCAATCTCCTTGAAGGTAGGCACAAACCTGGAGTTCTGGACGGAGTAACGCCTGCAGAAGTTGCAGCGGTAGTGTCGCCTGGCTATCCCGATGTAACCGTTATGGACGATGAGGTTGCTAGAGCAGTGTCGGTAAGCGGGGGTGGGTGTTGCTTTATCTTTCATTGGTTCGTTGATACACCCCAAACAACACCAGCGGGATCGCTGCTCGTGGGTTGTGTTGCCTTATCTTTCAAGTCCGTGGGCTTACTCCAAACAACACCGGCGGGACCACTCCCGGTGAGATCATCGGCTCCCTCGCTGACGATGCGCCCATAACGAAACTCCACTTTCCTCTCCGCCCGTGCAGCGGTTTCATCGTCATGGGTTACCACAACGATGGTGACTTTCGGGTTCTTGTTCCTCAACTCTTCGAACACATCCAGAACAGCTGCTTTGGAGACAGAATCGAGGCCGCTGGTCGGCTCGTCGGCGAGCAGCATTACGGGGTTGTTTATCAGAGCACGTGCGATCGCGACCCGCTGTTGCTGTCCACCGGAGAGCTCGGACGGGAGGTGGTCTGCCCGGTTGGCGATCCCCACCCGGCCGAGGGCTTTGAGCGCTCGCTCTTCTGCCCTCCCCCGTTCGACTCCCGCATAGATCATTGGTAGTGACACGTTTCTTAGGGCTGTCTCTTTGGACAGCAGGTTAAACCCCTGGAAAACGAACCCGATACACCTGCCACGTTCGTGGGCTAGCTTGCGGGCGCTGAGAACCGACGTATCCTGCCCGTTGAGAAGGTACTTACCGGATGTAGGGCGATCTAGAAGACCCAGGATGTTCATAAGGCTGGTCTTGCCGCTTCCCGACAGACCAAAGATGGCGATCCACTCGCCTCGCTCGACGTTAAGGTTCACGTCTACTAAGGCTGGCACGTTTTCCTTGCCTTGATAGATCTTGGTGAGCGCTTTAGTTTCGATCACTTTCATTTTTGTAGGCTTTTCACTGCTCGGATGTGCATATTCCTCTTGGAGTTGCCATACCTCTCGGGCTCAATATCTCGAAAAGCTTCTCTGGCATTCACGTCAAGGGGGAGTTTGATGCTATCTGGGGTAAGGTCGCCATCTCCACGGGCGTGAGCTACCTCAGTAGGAGTTGTTCGGCATAGTAATTTATCTATGGGATAGCTGCGGTACAGGGATTGCATTAGCTCACGTACCGAATCTCGCGTCCATACGGAGCCGTGCTGGAAGTTCGGCAGGGCCATACTCCCCAAGTCGATTTGACTAAGGATGGTACTAACTTCCACTCATCTCCTTATCTCTGGTAGCGCTCTTACCATAAGCGCGAGTATAACTCTAGCCTGAA
>JAFAPF010000042.1 GCA_019247245.1 Rubrobacter sp.
TGGCTGCGGCAGCTTCAGCCGGTAGCTTCGCATCTGAGGTGGCCTCCCGTCTTCGCCTCTAAGTTCGTTCTCACGTACGTGCGGGTCTTCTTGCGAGGCTCAAAGCTCCATGTGGAGCTTTGGGAGTACCCTAAACCTGCGCCTAACCCTCTCACACGCACCGAAAATTTGGCGGCGTGGGGCAAAATGCCCGATCAGCCTGCTCCGGATGCCAAACCCGGTGTGATTGCCGCTTCTGAAATCGCTACTCCTGCCTGAGAAGGCACGCTGCTAGCTGGAGAGCCATCTGCGCAGCTTCTTCGCCCAAGTTAACATAGACTGGCGGCTGTCACGGAGCCACACTTTGGGTTTCCAAATAGCAGAGTCACCTTTTGCCTTACGTGGCTTGCGCGCTGTCCGGGCCTTGTGTATCTTCTGCAGCTTCTTTGTTTTCGCCTTTGTAGAGGAGCGTTGAGAGCTCCATTTTTCCGGCTGCTTGCGGGGCTTAATGAAGGAGACGATCCCTTTGCTAGTCTCCTTGGCCCACCGAATGAGCTGCTTCGTCTTCTTCACCAGCGACTTTTTGAGCTTCTGCCTCTTTCGGGGCTTAAAGAAGGAGACGAGCTTCTGCCTCGCCGACAGCTTTCGCGGTTGCTGCCTTCTCGTAGGCTTGCGAGGTTTAAGGAAGGAGACGATCTGTCTATTGACCTCTTTGGCCTGCTCGATAAAGACTAGATGTCCGGCCTCCTTGAGGACGCGTAGTTTGGCATTCGGAATGGCTTTAGCCAGGACGGCAGCGTTGGTTACAGGTACATAGCGATCCTTGGCACCGTGGACCACGAGCGTCGGGGAGGTGATGTTTCCGACGTCGCGGGAGAAATCGAAGCGGGCGCCGGCCATTGCCTGCTGTAAGTAGTTGGACAGGGAGGGCGAGTCGGCGAGACGCCAACGCACGACCTGTTCAAACTCCTCAGGGTGCCCGGCGCGATAGGCCTCTGAGGTAGCCGTCTCGAGGCCCCGGCGCACCGCCTTCTCGGGGCTCAAGGAGCCCCATCCAATCATCCTCCCGAGCGCCTGAGGTGACAGCGGTTCAGGGCTCTTGCCGCCGTGGCTTGTGCAGACCAACACTAGCCGGTCAATCAACTCCGGCTGCTCCAGCGCCAGCTGCTGGGCCACGAAGCCGCCGAGCGATGTGCCCAGGACGTGGCTTTTCTTTACGCCGAGGTGGTCGAGAAGCGCCTCCGCCTCGGCAGAGAGGTTGGCGACACCTTGCGTCAAGTTCTGCTCACCCCGGATATCGAAGGTGATGGTACGGAAGTGGCGTGAGAGCACAGGGATCTGCTTGAACCAGCCCCAGCGCCCGAAGCCCAGCCCGCCGATCAAAAGCAGGGGTGGTCCGTTGCCATGTACATCATAATCTATGCTGGCATCGTGGGTAATAAAAACGGGCATAGCATTACCTACCCTTTCTTCTTGGGATTGCCGAAACCGGCCGCTGGCCGATCCCCGGATCCAAATCGAAAGGCCAACCTCGAAAAGGTTGGCTGGAGCTCTGAAGTACTAGTCAGAGGCCTGCGTTTGGCGTTGTCGCGTTCGCCTCATGCTCTCGTGAAGCACACCAAATTATATCAAAGCATCAAGACGTGTCAGTGTGAGGACCTCTTTTAGGCCTATTTGCAGGAATTTTTCTAATGCGCTTCTGGCGGGTACTTCTTGACTAGAGTTCGGCGACGATGGGGATGATCCTCTCGCCAAAGGTTTCGAGGGGCTCTATCTCGTGTACGTTGGGCATGTTAAAGATGAGGTGTTGAATGCCCGCTGCGCTTAGCTCCCGGCACATCTCGATGACCCCTTCTGCCGTCATACCACCTGGCCCTAGGTTGACAGTGCCAAGAGCCGTGCGTTCGATCTCCCCATAGTCGCGGCCCACGTCCTCGCAATGTCGTCGCAGGACATCGAGTTTGTGGCGTAGTACCTCCTTACCTGCAAAGGCGAACAGGTTGCAAGCGTCCGCGTATTGGGCGACCAACCTGAGCGTCTTTTTCTCGCCCATACCACCGACCATGATCGGGGGATGTGGTTTGCTCAGGGCCTGTGGGCTGTTGAGCGTCTCGGCTAGGTGGTAGTGCTTGCCAGGGTAAGGCCCGACCTCTCCCGACCACATCTGCCTCGCGATCCGGAGCGTCTCCTCCAGTCGTTCGAAGCGTTCACCCACCGTGGGGAAGGGGACGCCGAGCCCCTTGGCCTCGCGTTCGAACCAGCCCGCCCCGATGCCGAAGTATGCTCGCCCGCCAGAGAGCACGTCGAGCGTGGTTACGGTCTTGACAAGGATGCCGGGATAGCGGTAGATAACCCCCGTTACCAACGTGCCGAGCTTTGCCCACTGCGTCGCTCCCGCGAGGTAGCTCAAAGCGCTGTAGCCCTCGAGCATAGGTTCCTCGATAGCGCCGACATATTGGATCTGAAAAAAGTGATCCATGACCCAGATGCTTGCAAACCCGGCCTCATCGGCAGTCCTGCCGACCTCGGCGAGCCGCGGGCCGAGGCTGGCAGGACCGCCCGGCCAAGTGAAGCTTGGAACTTGAAGTCCGATGCGCAAGGTTCGGTCCTCCTTTTGATAGATGGCGATGGATTGTACCCCTTCTTGACGTTCGTAGTGCGAACTAGTGCTGCTACTACATCGGCGGGCACCTTCTACACTGCTTTGTTGCTCACGCGACAAGGCGAAGGAGAAGAATGGGCGAGATGCGGGCCGTGATAATAAACCCCGAGGCACCGGCCAGCCTAGGTCTCGGCGAGGTGGAAGAGCCCAACCCCACGCCGTCAGAGACGCTCGTGCGCGTCTCAGCGATCTCGCTGAACCGGGGCGACGTGCGCCGCTCACAGGAAGCTGAAGCGGGCTTCCGTCCGGGATGGGACCCTGCCGGGACAGTCGAGCGAGCCGCCGCGAACGCAACCGGACCGCGCGAGGGTGCTAGGGTGGTGGGGCTTCTCCCTTCGGAGGCGTGGGCCGAGCTCGTGGCGGTACCGACGGATTCGCTCGCGGAGCTTCCGGAGGACGTCTCGTTCGAGCAAGCGGCAACGTTGCCAGTCGCAGGGTTGACGGCGTTGTACGTGCTCGAGAAGGGTGGAGGACTCGTCGGGAAGAGAGTGCTGGTTACCGGGGCGTCGGGTAGAGTGGGGCTCTTCGCTCTTGAGCTTGCCCGCCTCGCTGGGGCGTGGAGCGTGGCGCTCTTGCGTCGGGGAGAGCACATCGGATTGGTCGAAGAGGCCGGAGCGCACGAGGTTGCCGTTGGGGAGGATGCGGGAGTAGCGAGCAGGCTCGGACCGTTCGACCTGATTGTGGAAGCGGTGGGCGGGGCGGTTTTAGGCGAGGTATTGGGGATGCTCACACCGGGTGGGATGTGCGTAGCCTTCGGGGTGTCGGGTGGAACAGAGGCAACCTTCGACGTGCGAAGCTTCTACTTTACGGGCGGGGCAAGCCTGTACGGCTTTGTCCTCTTCCACGAGGTCATTGCCAAGCCCGCCTCTGAGGGGTTGGGGCGCCTGGCGAGGTTGGTGGCGGAAGGGCGGCTAACCCCCCGCATAAGCATCGAAGACTCTTGGGCCGGGATTGGGAACGTGGCGCAGCGTCTGCTCGATCGTGGCTACCAGGACAAGGCCGTGCTGCGTGTCGAGGGGTAGCACCAGCTTAGCGATCCGGATCGATGTGCCGCCGGCGCGGTCATAGCCTTAGACGGCTGCTTCCCGTTTAGGGATCGGAGCTATAACGTGCTAGGGTAGGTCCAGCAAACACGGTCCCGAAGAAAAGAAGGGAGGATGTCCCGCCATGATTGTGCTGGTTGCAGGGGCGAACGGCAAGACGGCCCGGAGCTTGGTGAGGATGCTCGTGAAGGATGGCCACAAGGTGAGGGGCCTGGTCCGCAAAGAGGAGCAGTTGCCCGAGGTGGAGCAGGATGGCGCAGAGCCCGTGCTGCTCGATTTGGAAGAGGAGACGGTCGAGGGGGCCGTCGGGCGCGCCGTTGAAGGGTGCGACGCGATAGTCTTCGCCGCCGGAGCCGGTCCGAGTAGTGGTGCTGCGCGCAAGGAGACGATGGATTACGGGGGCGCGGTCAAGCTCATAGAGGCGGCCGAGAGGCACGGTGTGAGGCGTTACCTGATGCTCAGCGCTATGGGCGCCGCCGATCCAGAAAGTGGCTCAGAGGAGATGCGGCCATATCTGTCTGCCAAAGCCCGGGCCGACGAACGTCTGCAAAGCAGCGGTCTCCACTACACCATCATTCGCCCCGGTAGCCTGACAAACGAGGCAGGCACCGGCAGGATAGATGTTGCTCCGTCCTTAGGACGCCGCGGCGAGATAAGCCGCGAGGACGTGGCGGCGATCTTCGCGACTACGCTCGAAGCAGGGAACACCTTCGGGAAGACGTTCGAGGCTCTCTCCGGCGGCACCCCAATCCGGGAGGCGATCGCGCAGATCTGATAGCCAGCCTTAAATGAGCAAGGTTGGAACGGAGGTTAGTGACACGAGAAAGAGATGACGCCGACGCACCGTCCGTATCGGAGAGGGCAAAGGTGCGTCTCGACACGCTGCGCTTTCCACTCGGCGCGATGTTCCTCGCCGCTTATGCGTACTCGTCTTTCGCGCCGGGGTCGTACGGGATCATAGCCTTTCTGAGCGTTGGGATTGCTCTCTACGCGCTGTCGGTGCTGTGGGCGAGCACGTTCCATAAGGTACTGGCGCTCATAGCCTATGCGATCTTTGGGGCGGTGCTGTTGACGGGCCGGTTTGAAATCGGGGTGTTCTTTGAGGGGCTTCCGACTTATTTCAACATCGTGGCGGTGCTGATTATTTTGAGCGTCGCCGGCTACCCTATCCGGTCGCAGCGGTTCGAGGCCCAGATCCAAGCTCTAATGGCGGCGATGACCCGACGGGGTGTGGGAGTGGGGGCTACGGCGGCCGGACTCGGACATGTCTTGGGGGCGGCACTGGATGTTGGGTCGTTCGTGCTGGTAAATGTGATCTTACGCCGTACCGTGCCCAAGGAGCGTGCCGAGACGATGGTGTGGGCCGGGCGGGGTTTCTCGTTTACCCCACTCTGGAGCAACCTGAACGTGTTTACAGTGACGACGATCGAGTTGACCGGCGTCTCTTACCCAGCTCTCCTAGCGACCATGCTGCCGTTCGCGATCCCAGGGTTGGCCGTGACGCTTGTTTTGGCCCAGCGCGAGAAGGGCGAGGTTAGCGAATCCTCGGAGATGTTGAACCGTGGAGCGATCGCGGTGCTTTTCTACCCCGTGTTGCTGGTCGCGCTGGTCGCGCTCGTGAGCGTGCTTCTCCCAGGGTCTCCTCTGACGGTGATTATCTCGTTTACGGTTGCGGCGGTCGTTGTCCTAATGGCCGTCGTAGCGACCGGCTTCCTACGACGGCTCTCGCCGGTACGACGGCTCGCCCGTGAGACGCACGAGTCCCTCGTCGGCTCCCACGCCGAGTTTGCCCTCTTTGGTTCTGCCGGCATCCTGGTACTCTCGCTCGAGGGACTCGGAGTGCTCGCCCCGATCGGCTCCCTGCTCGCGGTTCTGCCTCCAAGCCTCGTGGCCCCGGCGCTGGCACTGGTGATGGCGCTGGGCTGGATGGTCGGTATACACGTGATTCCACTGGTCTTCCTTATAGATGCTGCGTTCCCTCTAAGTAATGGTCCGGCCCCGGCGTTGTGGGCGGCTGCGATCCTGCTTGGTTCCCAGGCCGTACTCTTGCTCACGCCGTTCTCCAACGGCACTATGATGCTCTCGCGGCTCACGGGGTTGCACCCGTTGGAGATAGGAGCCCGGCGGAACTGGAGATTCAGCCTCTCTGTGGCGCTAGCCGGGCTACTCTACCTCGGGCTACTGACTTTCCTGCTCTTGTTTCGATCTTAGAAACTGTTATGAAAAACTTCAATAGGTCTGTGAGGTGGCTTCTGGAGGCAACAAAAACGGGGCGTTTGGCTTCGCACCCGTGTATAACTTGGCCAGAATCGTGGTGTTTTAGCAGTGTTCTCCCTATTACAAAACAGTTTCTTAGAGCGTGTTTGGTAACGAGTAGGGTTGCCTCACGAGGACCTGAAATCGGCTTCTCGTGGCGACGTGCGGCCGCGGGTGGGCCGTTTTCAGGGCTAGCCTTCTCGGGGTTAGGCGGTCTTCCACATCGTAGGATCTACACGCATGGACGTTGCTTTTTCTTCCGCTCTAAGCTCCTTTTACGCTAGCGGCGCGGATGTCTTCGAGGGCAGCAGGGTTTTCTATAGTTGGGAGCTCTCCGGGGTCACGCTGCTCGGCCAGGTCCTGCATGGCACGCCGTAGCATCTTGCCGCTTCTCGTCTTGGGCAGCGCTCCGACGAAGCGAACCTCCGCCGGGCGGGCTATAGATCCGATTCCCTCTGCCACCGTCTCTTTAATAGATTGCACGAGCTTGACACGCTCCTCGTCTGTCTCCGGGGTCTCTTTCGCGACGACATAAGCGTGGACGACCTGGCCTCTGGCCTCGTCTTTGACCCCGATAACGGCAGCTTCGGCGACCGTCTCGTTGGAGCTTATGGACTCCTCGATCTCACGAGTTCCAAGGCGATGCCCGGCGACATTGATGACGTCATCCGAGCGACCCATCATGAAGTAATAACCTTCTTCACCGCGGGTGGCCCAGTCGAAAGTCGAGTAGAGCTCCTTCTTGGGGAAGCTCGTGAAGTACGTCTGCACGAAGCGCTCGTCGTCACCCCAGATCGTGCTCATGCACCCCGGTGGGAGCGGGGGCTGTATCGTTAAGACCCCACGCTCGCCCTGCTCGACCTCCTCGCCGGTCTCCTCGTGCACAAGCCTTACGTCGTAGCCGGCACACGGGAAGCCAGCCGAGCCTGCCTTAAGCGGTACATCCTCAAGCCCCGGTAGAAGCGTGCTCAGGATCGGCCACCCCGTCTCCGTCTGCCAGTAATTGTCCCGCACGGTTACCCCCAACGATTCCGATGCCCATTCTGAGGTCGGTACGTCGAGCGGCTCGCCGGCGAGGAACAGGTTCCTGAGCGTCGTGCCCAGGTTCCGGCCTGCTATGTACTTCGGGTCGCTCCCTTTAAGGGCCCGGATGGCTGTCGGTGCGGTGAACATGGTCGTAACGTTGTGCTCCTCGACAATGTCCCACCAGATCCCGGGATCCGGTCGTATGGGCAATCCATCGTAAACGATAGAGGACATGCCGTGCAGCAAAGGGCCATAGACGATGTAGGAATGTCCGACCACCCACCCAATGTCCGAGGCGGTAAACATAGTCTCCCCCGGCTCTCCCTGAAAGATGTGCCGTATCGAGGCTTCTAAGGCAACCGCGTGACCTCCCGTATCGCGCTGCACGCCCTTCGGTGTCCCCGTCGTTCCCGAGGTATAGAGAATGTAGCTCGGCTCCGAGGACTCTACCCATTGGACCGGTACCTCCTCGTCCAAATGGTTCTCGCGCAGCTTGGCGTAGTCTAGGTCTCGCCCTTCGGTCAGGGATAAGTGGTCCAAGCGGCCCCGGTTCAGGATGATGGCGTGCGCGGGCGGGAACCCGGCCTCGTCGAGGGCCTCGTCGACGATTGGCTTGTGGGGGATGACTTCGCCACCCCGCATGCCCG
>JAFAPF010000146.1 GCA_019247245.1 Rubrobacter sp.
TCTTGGCGCGCATCTGTCACACCAAGAAGTCTAAATCTAAGCAGCGCTACGAGCGATAGTTCCAGCCCGCTGCATTTGTGAGCTGCCTATAGAAGAGAGCGTGCTTCGCCAAGTACTTTGAGGCCCAGTAAGATGAGACGTTTAGAGGACGTTTGGATAGACTACAGAAACGAAAGCTACGCGTAAGGGTGGCGATTCTGGCTGCATTGGCGAAGAGCAGCCCAGTTTGCAACAGTGAAGAAAGGAGTTCACGGGTGGCAAACCACTCCGAAAAGCATCCTGAGATAATTACTCGTTCGGATCAACCGCGTAACGTCGAACCCCCTTTAGAACTACTTCGCCAAAGCTTTGTAACCCCCACAAAGCTTTTCTACGTTCGTAATCACGGTCCGATACCTGAGCTCGACCCTAACGAATATCGTCTCTCTATTACTGGCATGGTTCAACAAGAATTGCGCCTTTCGATGGATGAGATACGTGGAAATTTCTCAAAGGGCACTGTTGCAGCTACCCTCCAGTGTGCAGGGAACCGCCGTCAGGGTCTCATGGAAGTGGCGTCGATCCCAGGAGAAGAACCTTGGAGTGCAGGAGCGATCGGCAACGCCCAGTGGGGTGAGGCTCCTCTGCAGGAGGTTTTGCAAGCAGCAGGAGTTAAGCCGGAAGTACAACACGCTGCCTTTACCGGCTGGACGAGATCGAGATGGAAGACCAAACGTTCGAGTTCGGGGGCTCAATACCTATTGAGAAGGCTATGAACCCTGAGGTCCTGTTAGCCTACGAGATGAATGGCGAGCCCCTCACGGCCGAACACGGTGCACCGTTGCGGGTGGTAGCACCCGGATACATTGGAGCCCGAAGCGTCAAGTGGCTTTCGAGCATTACACTTCAAGAGGAGCCCTCTTCCAACTACTATCAGGCTTACTCTTACAAGCTTTCCCCACCCGTGGTAGATGAAGAGACAGCCGACTGGGAAGAAGGGCTGATGCTGGGAGAAATGTCGGTCAATTCCGTTATTTGCCAGCCAACAGATGGAGGAACGGTACCGGCTGGCCAGACCTCGTTACGAGGATACGCTATAACGGGCGGGGACCGTTCTGTTCAGCGGGTGGACGTATCAATAGATGGGGGGAAGAGCTGGGTAGCAGCCGAGCTACAGGAAGGGAACGAACCCTGGACCTGGCGATTCTGGGAAGCCTCAGTAGATCTCGAGCCTGGTCAATACGAGATCGTAGCCCGAGCCTGGGACGCGGCGGCTAATATCCAACCAGAGTTTTCAGAACAGATATGGAATTTCAAGGGTTGCATGAACAACTCCTGGCATAGGATAAAGGTGGTTGTAGGGTAACGGAGTTATAGTGTTTTGGGGTAGCGATTGGGTTGCTGGCGATCTTGAAGAGAGTGGAAGGCCAAAGAGTGAGAATTTTCAACAAGGTTCTGAAGACAGATAGCCTCGAGGAGGAACCATATCGCCCCGAGCGGGATGCCGAGATACGGGAGCATCTTGCTAACGAAAGGACGCTTCTATCGTGGGTGAGGACAGGGGTTAGCCTGCTCTCGGTAGGGTTCGTTATCGAGAGAGCTGGTGCTCTTGCTGGGGCTATGGCTACCGGGGCGCAGGACATGGTATCGGCCTCCGAGTTTTTTGGCTTCGCGCTTATTGCCCTGGGCTGCTTAACGCTCATTCTGGGCTCAGTACAGTTCTTCCGCAACCGTCAGATGATCACCGAGGGGGTCTTTGCTACCAAAGTTGGACCATATATGGTGATTGTGGGGGGTAGTTTGCTTCTAGCCGTGGCCTTTGTCAGCTACACGCTAACATAGGGGA
Organism: Rubrobacter sp.; assembly: GCA_019247245.1. Taxonomy (GTDB): domain Bacteria; phylum Actinomycetota; class Rubrobacteria; order Rubrobacterales; family Rubrobacteraceae; genus Rubrobacter_F. The sequence goes on from JAFAPF010000146.1 coordinate 1,826, forward strand.
CGAGTTCGTGTACGTACGCTTCGCCCCCTGAAGATCGGTACACGCTTAATGGAAAGCAACTTGTCGGAAAGCGAAACGTTAGCTCGAGAGCATCTCGCCAACGAACGAACCCTTCTCTCATGGGTGAGAAGTGGCATCAGCGCCCTCCAGATTGGCATCTTGCTCTATTTTGCGGGACGTACGTTAGCGTATCTCAACGAGGGATCTTCCCCAAAAAGCCTTCCGATGCTGGGTTCGACACAAGAGGAGCTCGCTGTTTTAGGTGTAGGTGTGGTAGCCCTCGGAGCCCTTTTAGAAATTGCCGCCGTCATCAGGTTTTTCCACTACAAGGCTTCCATAAGCAAAGGAAGCTTCACTTCGGCCGTTTCGGTTTATCTTCTAGGTGCTTTCGGCCTAGTTCTTCTGAGCGTCGCCTACATTATCTACGTGGTGGTAAGCTGAATCCGGGTAGAAACCGCAACCACTCCACGGGTGTCGGATAAGGAGCTGCTTTAAGATCTGGAGCACCTGCCACCTACCCGAAAACAGAGTGGTTAGTGAGACAGCCGCTAAGGAGTTACAAGGAGAAAGGGCCCGGCTGAAAGCAACGGGGAGGAGATCAGGAGCCAGCCCACTTGCTAGGGAATACTTCTTGCCCTCCACGCTCTCGGTATACAAACGTCCCCCTTGGGAAAATCTACCGTTGTACGTGAATGAGGGGACGGGTCGATAAAAGATAGCTCTCTCGTTGGAGTGTGGCTACCTGTGCGTAGGTATCCAACGAGACTACCTGTTGGTAGCCAATCTACTCTCTCGCTCACCCCGTACTACCTTCCATAGATCCGCCCCCATAACGTAGGGGATTAGTGAGCAAAGCGGGGGCTGGGCTCTACGCGAGGCTGTGGGAAGCAGGATGCCCACAGAGCCCTAGACACTATAGAGGGTTTAGGGCGGCCCTGCGGCAAAAGGTTAGTTAAGTCTCTGGGTCTTACTAGATACTATGCTCCTCTTGTGGATAACCACTGCTTATTGTGGATAAGTGCATCAAAGGAGAGCCAAGCTGGTGTGATACGGGAGGGACTTTAGCTGCCAACAGCCTGGCCTAGAGAGCCGCCTTACGGGCACGCTTGACTGCTCAGATCTCTTCTTCAGAAGAGTGGGCCTACAAGCCTCCATTCACAAGTTGCCGCTAAGAATAGCCTTCTTAGGAATTTAAGACAACACATCTATGTCGGTGATCGCATAGAGTCCCTGGCTGCATACAATGCCTTCTTTGATCGCCCTTCGCGTAGCACCCCCTCGCGTACATACCCAGCTTTTTCTAGGACTCTCAGCCTCATAATGAGAGCCAGATCAGACGACCAGAGAAGTATGGAGTAGATGTCAGCGGACGAGGGTCAGGTAGATGTCAATTTGGAAGTCGAGAGCGCCTTTATGCAGCTCTTGGGCTTCTTTAAGGAGATGGGCCCAGAGAGGGTCGTTGGCACCTTTGAGGTTAGTGAGGATCATCATCAGCCTTAGGGCTTGATGCACGGAGGGGTATTTACCGCGGTAATAGAGACCGTAGCTACCACTGGGGCCTATCAGGCTGTCAAGGACGAAGGGCAACTTGCAGTGGGTGTCAACAATGTGACCGACTTCATGCGGCTCTTCTAACAAGGCAAGCTTCGCGTGACGGCCGAACCGCTGCATTAGACAAAGACTCAGCAGCTTTGGCAAGCAGAAATCAAGAGAGAAGATGGCAAGACGATCGCACGTGAGCAAGTACGGCTACAGAACATCGAAGCAGGTGCTTAAATTGCCTAGAAGAGTACCCTTCTAGGTAGCTCGTGAATACCTACCAAACATGAGGGATAAGCCGGTACTTCACGGTCTTTGAGTACTCCGTGTACCCTTCCAAACCTTTCTTCAGCATTCGGTCTTCAAAGACCGTTCTGAGGACGAACAGGGCCACGAAGAGCGGGCTAACAAAGAGACCCAACCAGGAACCGAGCAACAACGCCGTAGCCGGAAAGAAGATGAGCGTGCCAGAGTACATTGGGTGCCTCACATGCCTGTACGGACCAGTAGTTACCACGTTTTGCCCTCTCTCTTCTTGTAACTTCACTACTGGGGCAAGATACGCGTTCTCTCGAAACGTCAAGTAAATGATGTACAGCGAGAGCAGGAGCCCCAGGGCTCCCAACGCCCGTAACCAAACCGGTACCTCTGACCAGCCCAGCCTCACGGCGTCCAGGACCATCAAAATAAACCAGGCAACAACGAGGAGCTGAAGCACAGGTAGAAACACCTTGTCCCAGAGTGGTTGGTCCCTCTGTATCGGAGAGGACATTCGCTCCTCCAACAGCTGGGGATCGTTTCTGGCTAGCATGCGGATTACCAATATATTGAAGCCGAAGAAGATCGCTATGAACACCCATCCGGCAAGCCAGCCTACGGTTCCTGCGGGTATAAAGAGCACAGCGATGAAGACCAAGAAGAAAGCAATTGTAACTAAGAGTGCTCTTTTGCTCATCATAAACCTCTGGGTGTTCGTTTTATAGCGATATCGTGCTAGCAGAACCTTTATAGCATTCGTCTTCGGTGTAACCTCTCCAGGTCTTCTATTGGGGACGGAAACTTAGTTTCCGCGAAGACTCTCCTTAGCGGCAGCGGAGTGAGCACACGAGTGTGCCCTAAGCTCGCCTCGGCCTAAGTCCCCGATCCCATAAATTATAGCTGAGCTGGAGATGTTTGAGCTTCGCGGGTACACAAAATCGAGAGCAGGCAAGCGAGTTAGCTCGAAAGGAGGCGAAGTCCGATGGCGTAGCAATCGGTGCTTCGAGTCCAGAAAGGATCCCGCATCGATCGGCGGGGCCCTTTTTTATCCTAAGGGACGGGTCGTCCAAGGTGCCCTCCCTCTAACTGAGGGCGACGAGGAGGAGCAGCAGTAGGGTCAACCGAAATCGCCGACGTCGATGAGCTAGTCACGGCTACAAATCGCATCTCTTGCGTATGAGTTACCGAGAAGTGACTCATGGCCCTCCTTGCAGGGCCACCCCGAAGCTATGAAGGCTAAAGGTGCGTCAAAATACCAGGAATTAAAGGCTTCTTGGGAACCCGGGGCATTGAAGAAATAGATAGAGCTACTCTGATACTTAACCTAGCCCAACATTTCAAAGAGAGTGGTTTTTAGTCTTGCCTTAACTCAAAGCTGCTCCGTAGGTGATGCTCGCCTCGCCTCACGTACTCGGCGTATAAGCAGCGTTAGGCTCACTATTGCTATCAGTAGGCTCAGCAGGTTACTTATGAGGTCGACGATCGCCATTCCTGCAAGGCTGTTGAAAAAGTCCCACAGTGCGTGCAGCACCACCGCCGTCAGAAAAGCCCCGACGACCCGATGATTCAAAACCCCGCGTCTTGCTCTCAGTCGTTCTCGAAAGAGAACGGCGCACACCAGTCCAG
>JAFAPF010000186.1 GCA_019247245.1 Rubrobacter sp.
CACGGGCCTCTGGGTCCAGCCAACGTCTTCCCGTTGGAGTATCTCCGCGACATCCGCCAGGGAGCCCGCAACGCCTGTTGCAGGCTCATAGCCCCTATAGAACGCCGTCCCGACTGTGCCCGGCTCCAAAGCGTCCAGCTTACCGGAGTCCCCGATCAAAACGCGCACATCGCAGTCTCCCACGATGTACCGGACCTGAGCCGGCTTCAGCAAGGGGTTGATGTTTACGAAGGCGGCGCCCGACTGAGAGCACGCCAGCATCGCCACCACCGCCTCCCAGGACTTCTCCATATAAACGCCGACCCGGTCGCCCTTTAGTACTCCTGCGTCTAGGAGCGCGTCGCTCAAAACGATGCTCTGGCGCGCCAACTCCCCGTATGTATACTCCTTGCCGCCTTCGATTATCGCTGTTTTATCAGGGTAGCACTCTACGGAGTTGTGGAGCAGGTCGTGTAGGCTAAACTCTGGCTGCACGCTCACACCGGCTTGCTCGCTACCAGTTCGGCGATGGCCCTGATAGACCCGAAGTTCTCCTCGCTGAACTCCTCATCCTCGATGGTGATGTCGAACCTGTCCTCCATGAACATGACCAGCTCCACCGTCTGCAACGATGTTAAGATGCCATTCTCGATGAGGGGGTAGTCGTCGGGCATACCACGTCTACCTGTTACGTTCTCCTGGATCCAGCCTCGTATCTCAGCACTCGCGTTCTCGGTGCTAACAGCCATACTCTTAAAATACCTCCTATCTCAATTTGAGCCAGAAAGTCGCTTCCCCGTCGCCGACACCGTACGACCAGTTGGCAGTGTCGTTGGCGGTTTTGTGCAGGCCCCGGTCTGCGAACTTGGTCAGCAGCGTGTTGCGCCTTCTGTTACGATAAAAGAAGCCCAAACACCACAGGTCGCTCGACCGGGCCGAGGTGGGCGACATAAGAAACCGGTACCTGACGATGGGCACCCCCTCCCGTCTAAAGCGATGCACCGACTCCCGCAGCAGCGCCCGCGCCACGTCGCTGCGCCCCGGCAGCGTCGTGAGATCTAGTATATAAGCATCCCGAAAACCATGCGGGGTTTCTATGGTTATCCCGAGCACGGCGTAACCAAGAAGGCTCTCACCATCTCTGACGGCGAGGATGGTCACCGGGTGTTGAGGAGAGTCGGGGCCATAACGCCAGCGCAAAAACGCCGCATTCTTCTCCACCAGGCAGGGTACCCTCGAGGCAACCTTCTCGAACAGGCCGTCGAAGGAGGTATCGAAATCCTCCAGCTCTTCTACATTCAGGTCGCCCCCAAACACGCCGCCGAGCGCTTCATCGATAACCCGGAGCCCACCGTTCAGGAGCCTACTTATGGGAGCGGGGATCGGCACGCGCGGACGTATCGGCGGCGCGACGTGCTCATCTGCCAGCTCTGCATCGGACGGGTCCTGGTATCCGCGAGCGGATGCGAACGGGTCTTTGAGGTTCAGAAGCCTTCTTATCGGTGCGGGGGTCGCCGGCACCGGGAGCCTGGAGACGTTCAACAGCTTCGCCGCGTAGTGCAGGTCCCCCGCCACCTCGGCCCCCATCCGCGTTTCCACTCCGATCACCGCCGGCACCATGTCGCAGGCTACACAGTTCTGGACGGTGCGGAAGAACTTGCGCATCAACAAGAGGGCGTGGAAGCCATACTGGGGAAGCACTTGGTAATCACCGGGCGTGTGGGCGACTACTCGCTGTCCGTTGATCCGGTAGTACTGTGGTATCGCTGCCAGGTGACCCGCCACCTCCCCTTCTTCGGTAGCTAGGATCCAACGATGCATCTCGTCCCTGGCCAGGGGGTGACTCTCTAACCACCGCCAGATGGAAGAGTGCCATTCGAAGTCGTAGGATTCGGGTAAGTGAGGGTACACGAGGATACGCAGCTTATCGATGCCCGGAAGGTCCGCGCTCTCGGCCGGCCGTACTACTATCTTCTTCATGACTTCATCTCTTTCAACCCTACGGTATGCTGCCTTATGGACGCCTGCTGTTTTCCTGGCGCTACAAGCCCAGAAAGGAGAGGCTAGCCTAACAAAACTGTGGTGACAAGGCACTAGTAGTAGACGTCACCCTTCAGCTTCCGATGGAGCCAGTAGTATGCTAGCCCGTTCCACGGCCCGGTGTGCTTCACCAGCAGCTCCAGGCAGCCTACTACCTCGCAGCGCTCAGTGCTTGTTCGAACAAAGTCCTAGTTTAGGAATCACAAGAGGTTTGTCAAGACTCGAAACAAGTAAGACTCTACTTTACATGCTAGGATACTCTCCTTGGCGGAGAAGGTTACGAGGTTGGAGGGGTATCTGAAGCTCATCGGCTATGACGCCGGTTCGGTTGTGATC
>JAFAPF010000270.1 GCA_019247245.1 Rubrobacter sp.
CTCGTAAAAAGCTGGCTCCTCGAAGCCCTCTTTGGCGAACTTACGTCGGACAGGCTCCGCGAGCGTGTTCTTATCGTCTCTAGTGCCGAGAGCGATAGCGCAACCGCCGAATCCCGCGCCGGTAAGCCGGGCGCCTAAAGCGCCGACCTTGTGCGCGACTTCGACGAAAGCGTCGAGCTCGGGGGTCGAGACCTCGAAATCTTCGCGCAGGGAGAGGTGCGAATCGTACATGAGGCGACCGAAGTCGGCGAAGTTCTTCTCCCGCAGCATCCGGACCGCCTCCAAGACCCGTACGTTCTCGCCAAGGACGTGGCGTGCGCGCCTGAGCTCGTCGCCAGAGAGATACGCGAGCTCCTCCTCCCGCGCGTCTCGCAGCTTATCCACACCAAGCTCTCGTGCGGCCTTCTCGCAAACTTCGCGGCGCTCTTGATAGCCGCTATCGGCAAGCCCGCGCGTGACGCGCGTATCACAAACGAGCAGGGCGAGGTTTGCCCCTTCGAGGTCGAGCGGTACAGGATCAGCATCGAGGCTACTACAGTCTATGAGGAGGGCCGAGCCAGCCTCGCATAAGAGGGAGGCGTACTGGTCCATAATGCCGCTCGGCACGCCGACGAATTCGTTCTCGGCTTTCTGGCACAGGAGGGCGAGGTCCTTCCTGGTAACCCCGAGTCCGAAGAGCGCGTCTAGGGCGAGCGCCGTCGCCGCTTCGATGGCCGCGCTGGACGAGAGCCCGGAGCCAAGCGGTACGTTGCCCGCGAAGGTAGCGCGGAAGGGAGGCACCTCCACCCTGGTTTGCTCCACAGCCCATGCTACGCCGCGTGGGTAGTCGGCCCAGGAGCCGTCGCGACCGTCCTCGAGCAGACGCGCCTCGTCGAAGTCGACCGAGAAGAAGCTTCCTTTCTCGCCGGGAGCGGGGCCGACGGCGGTGGCGATGCGACGGTCGATGGTGCAAGGCAAAACGAAGCCTCCGTTGTAGTCGGTGTGCTCCCCGATGAGGTTCACGCGTCCGGGCGCGCTCACCACGAGCGCCGGCTCCTCCCCGAACTTCTCTGCATAGGCACGCGCCACTTTCTCTTCGATCTCTCGCACACGGTCCTCTCTAATTACCGACCGCTCTGCGGCGGTGCTGCCGATATAGCCTATGGCGCCAGTAAGTAAGAGCCTCACTCACGTATGCCCAACCTCCGCCGATCCGGCCGTGGCACGCTCCATAGCTTCACGCAGCGTGGCGGCGGTTGTCTCGGGCAACGCGTCGACTATGAAAGCCCCGGCACCCACCTCGCTCCCCGCGAGGTACTTGAGCTTCTCTGCGGTGCGGTTCGGCGGACAGAACTCGACATGGAAGTGCGCAACGCCCGCATATTCCCCGCCGTCTGTCGGGGCCTGATACATAGCCATGATGTACGGCAGGGAGAACGCGAACAAGGCCTCATAGCCGGAGAGCAAGCGCTTGAAGGCACGAGCGAGGTCCTCCTTCTCGGCACCGGTCAGGTCCACCATCGAGGGGACGCAGCGTCTCGCGTACATGTGGGCCTCGTACGGCCAGCGTGCGTAGAACGGAACGAAGGTGGTGAAGTGATCGCCCTTGTACAGGATCCGACGACCGTCGGCGTGCTCTTCGGCGAGCAGATCGCAGTGAAGGCAAGCCCCGCGTTCTTCGCGGTGGTGGCGGGCGGCTTCAAGTTTCTTCTCCGGGCGCGGGGGGACAAAGGGGTAACCATAGATCTGGCCATGCGGATGGTGCAGGCTCACCCCAATGGCCTCGCCCTTGTTCTCGAAGATGAAGACGTAAGCCACCTCTTCGAGGGCGCCGAGCTCTCGGTAGCGGTCGACCCATACCTCGATGAGGTGGCGGATACGACGCTCCGGCATCCTGGCCAGGGTCGCCTCGTGGTCGTCGGAGTAGAGGACGACCTCGCACATCCCACGACCCTGTGCGGTCGGCGCAAGCGCGGTACCGGGCTCATCGGGCTCGGATGCGTTACGGGAGAAGGAGGGGAACTTGTTCTCGAAGACGGCGATCTCGTAGGACTCGCGGGGCACCTCGGTCGGAAAGCCGCCCGACTTCGTCGGGCACAAGGGGCAATACTCGGGAGGCGGAAGGAACGTGCGATCCTGACGATGGGTGGCGTAGGCCACCCACTCCCGCAAGACCGGGTCCCACCGGAGCTGGTTCAATCGACGTCTTCCCCATCGAAGTGCCCGCCCGCAAGCTTCTCGCCGTCGAACGCGTAGAAGATAATATAGCGACCGTCATCCTTTGTTTCGCCTTCTTTCTCGAACCCCTGCTCTCTCTCGGGGTATTCTTCGGCCAGGTTCCCTACCACCTTTGTAGGCCCCTCCTCGGACGTGTGCCCGCCGTAGAATCCCGAAGGAAACGAGGTTCAAACACAGAGGATGTTATAGTATTCTAGAGATTATCGGCATCTCTAAGAACTTTGTCGTGCCGCATTCCGGGCAGCCCGGCGGCGAGGCGAGGCGTAGCTAGCCCCCAGGACCACGCAGCCGAAAAAGACCATGAACAACCCCCACCACAGGTTTATGTTTATCCCCAAACTCTTGTATTCCTGCCCTGCAGGGCCCAAGAGCCCGTACAGAACCAGCGTCGTGCCGATGATCAGTATGAGAGTCGCGACATAAAACCCTATTGCTAGGGCGTGACCGCCTCCGGACTGCAGGGGTTCTTCCACTCTTTCCTCAGCCCCCCTCGAGTCTTCCTGGGTCATGGTCGTTCTCCTCTAGAAGAAGATTATATTCAGCGCGAGCGTGATCGCCAGCGCAACCGCAGCCAAGACCCAGGGCTTCTTGTACCAGGCTTGCTCCTCGGCCTCTTTTTTCTCCGTCAGGCCCCATACCAATCCGCGAAGCTCCTCATCGGTCTTGCGGGAGCGGGAGGTGAAGAGCGAGGCCATAACGGTGACGCCGATACAGACCACCCAGGCCCACCAGGCCCGCCAGAAGTTCCCTGCCATAGGACTTCCGTACGAGAGAGTCCCCCACAGCTCCAAACCCCAGAGCGTCAAGCCCACAGCCGTTCCCGCCACGAGCCCCGCGAACCCACCCCACGGCGTCGTCCGCTTCCAGAACATACCGAGGAGAAAAGTTCCAAAGAGCGGCGCCAAAAATATACCGTGCAAGAGCTGGACGTAGTCCATTATGCTCTCAAACGCAAGCACGATGTAAGCGGTTCCTATGCTGAGGAGCACCCCCACAACGGTAGCGATCCGGCCCATGTTCATGTAGTGTCGATCGGACTCGTTGGGTCGAACATAGGACCTGTAGATATCATAGGTCCAAACCGCGTTGAAGGCGGTCACGTTCCCCGCCATCCCACTCATAAAGGATGCCATAAGGGCGGTCAGTCCCAACCCCAGCATGCCAGTCGGCAAGTAGTAGGCCATCACGTACGGTACGGCCATGTTGTAGGAGTTCTCTATGCCCGGGCTCTGGCCGAGGTTGGGGAAAACGCTGAGAGCGATGAGCCCCGGAAAGATAGCCAGGATCCCATATAGGATTTTCGGGAACGCGCCGATGAGCGGGGTACGCTGCGAAGCCGCCTGATCCTCTGCGGCCAGCGCCCTCTGGACAACCAAAAAGTCTGTGCACCAGTAGCCAAAGCTCAGCACGAACCCCAACCCCAAAACTACCGCGAACCACTGTACGGCCATTGGATTGTCCGTCCCCCCGTGTTGGCCCACAGGTAGAAGAACCCTTCCTTACCTACCGATTCCCGGAGCCCCGAGTAGTCCTCTGAGGTTTGCAACTTGTTCCTCAGGACCGCGCCTATGCCCGGGACGAAGAGGAAGTACACGCCTATGATGAAATAGTCCAG
>JAFAPF010000324.1 GCA_019247245.1 Rubrobacter sp.
GTTCTGGCTCTACGTACATGTACAGATCCCAATCTACAAAACACTCTGAATTGCACCTTCCATGCTCTGTTGAGCAATGGTACTCATAATATACGCTTCGAGCGGGTGGCCGGACACTAGAATTTGAGAAGCTAACAAAGAAAAAAAGAGATAGCGTGGGACCACTCCTTCGGCTATTGAGCAGCTTAATCGTAACAAGCGGTTATCAGCGGTTCTCATAACGACGACTGAGCTTCGGTAGCGTAGCTGGGGTTCTCCAAATCATCCTGGGGCATAAGGTGGGTAGCTTGCGCGAAGGAATGACTTTACTTAGTATTGAAACCTAAGGTTCGGGGAGAAGGAGAAACCAACCTTGTCAGCGAGTGACTCTGCCGAGATCCTTAGAGATGTAATTGAGGATGGCCAATCAGAGCTAGAGCGAGCTACCCTAGGTCTTGCGTTCAGCGGCTTTGTCGCTGGGCTCAACGTCTCCTTTGGGGCGATTGCAATGGGGATCTTTGCAACGCTAACCGGTGGCATGGGTCTCGTACCTATACTGTTTTCTCCTTTAGGTTTCCTCATAGTCATACTGGGCAAAGCCGAGCTCTTCACCGCACATACTGTTAGTGGGGTTGCCGCTACCCTCAAGGAGTTTAGTTACATCCGGAATCTCATCCGGCTTTGGGTGGTAATCTTTGTCTTTAACCTCCTCGGTGCGACATTCTTTGCCGCCTTGGTGGTCTACGGGAAGGTATTGCCACCTTCTGCCTTAGGGTTTCTGCTCAATGAGCCCGACAAACTGCTGGAGTTCGGGTTCTGGAGCATAGTTCTAAAGGGGGTCTTAGGGGGTTGGCTCGTGGCGCTTATGCCTTGGTTGGCGGCGTCCACCGAGGACACCGTCACCGAGTTCCTCTCCATCTACGCGCTGGCTCTTTTGATCCCAGCCGCCGGCTTGCCGCACTGCATAGTAGGCTCTTCAGAGTTTTTGATGAGCCTCTTCTCCGGCGACATCTCTCCTTTAGAGTACCTCGGCAGTTTTCTGATCCCAACCACCATAGGGAACATGATTGGGGGGATAGGTCTGGTTACGCTGCTCAACTGGGGCCAGGTCTTAGGGTCAAAGAAAAAAACCTCCCTGGATCAGCTTGTGGACAGAGAGGATAAAGAAGCCTAGAGCAACGAGGCGGAAAACGTAGAAAAACAGGACAAGCCTACAGAAAGGACACGAGGAGAAGAACATGACCGACCGCATAGCGAACCCCTGGGGGGAGCGCACGCCATTTGTGCCCAGTGAGGAGTGGCCTGTAAGGGTAGACCAGTTCCTTGAAGAGGGCGTCTCGGAGGAAGATGTAGACCGCTGGGTGCAGTCGGCTTCTATACTCCACTCCAACGGCGACGCTATAGACGCAGCTGTCAAGGATGGGCGCATCGTGGGGGTGCGGGGTAGGGCTGTAGACAGGGTCAACCGTGGCCGTGTGGATCCCAAGGACCTCTTCGGTTGGCAGGCCAACAACTCAGAAGATAGGCTCAAGAGGCCACTGGTCCGCAAGGATGGCGAACTGGTTGAGGCGAGTTGGGATGAGGCGATGGGCCTTATCGTTGAGCGCTCCAGGCAGCTGCTAGATGAGAAGGGACCGCTCTCGTTTGGTTTCTACACCACAGGACAACTTTTCCTAGAGGAGTATTACACGCTGGGCGTGATTGCCAGGGCAGGGCTGGGCACCCCACACCTGGACGGTAACACTCGCACCTGTACGGCCACGGCGGCCCAGGCGATGAAGGAGTCGTTCGGCTCTGATGGTCAGCCGGGGTGCTACACCGACATAGACCACGCCGACGCTATTGCCCTTTTTGGGCACAACGTCGCCGAGACCCAGACCGTTCTGTGGATGCGGATGCTAGATCGCCTGGAAGGCAAGGAGCCACCCAAGCTCGTGGTCGTGGACCCACGCCCTACGCCGCCCGCGCGGCGGGCCGATGTACACCTGGCTATTCGGAACGACACGAACGTGGCACTCATGAACGCGCTCTTGCACGAGATCATTGCCAATGGGTGGTACGACCAGGAGTACGTGGACGCCCATACGATCGGGTTTGACGAGCTAAAGAAGACCGTGATGCGCTACCCACCCGAGAGGGCAGCAGAGATCTGCGGGGTTCCCGCCGAAGAGATTCGGGAGGCGGCCCGCATTATTGGCATGGCAAAGAGGCTGGTTTCTAGCGCGCTGCAAGGTTTCTACCAGTCGATGCAGGCGACGGCAGCTGCTTGCCAGCTCAACAACCTACACCTCATACGCGGCATGATCGGCAAGCCAGGCTGCACTGTTTTACAGATGAACGGCCAGCCCTCAGCCCAAAACACCCGCGAGACGGGAGCAAACGGCGACCTACCCGCCTTTAGGAACTGGGACAACCCGAAGCACATCCAAGAGCTCGCGGATCTATGGAACGTTGACTGCCTGCAGATCCCGCACTGGGCGCCACCCACCCACGCTATGCAGATCTGGCGCTTCGCCGAGCAGGGCTCAATCAACCTGCTTTGGATCAGTGGCACGAACCCGGCGGTCTCTCTCCCGGAGATTAGCCGCATTCGCAGGATCCTTGCACAAGAGGGCCTCTTCGTCGTTGTGCAGGACATCTTTCTAACCGAGACAGCGCAGTACGCTGACGTGGTGTTGCCGGCGGCCACCTGGGGAGAGAAGCTCGGCACATTCACGAACACGGACCGTACGGTGCATATTACCGAGAAGGCCGTTGAGCCTCCCGGAGAGGCCAAGAGCGACCTTGATATCTTTCTAGAGTACGCCAGGCGCATGAACTTTAGGAACAAGGACGGCGAGCCCCTGATCAAGTGGGAGGATCCTGAGTCGTGCTTTGAGGCCTGGAAGGAGTGCACGCGTGGGCACCTCTGCGATTACACAGGGATAACCTACGAGAAGCTCAGGGAGGGAAGTGGCATCCAGTGGCCTTGCAACGAGGAGAGCCCGGAAGGTACCGAGCGTCTTTACACCGATGGCGTCTTCATCACCCAGACCGACCGCTGCGAAGCCTATGGCCACGACCTCCTAACGGGTGCTGCACTCTCCGAGGCGGATCACAAGGTGATGAACCCTGCTGGGAGAGCCATCATTAAGCCCATAGAGTACCAGCAGCCGCTCGAAGAGCCGGACAAGGAGTATCCCTTCCGGTACACGACCGGCCGGACAGTCTACCACTTCCACACCCGTACCAAGACCGCCCGGGCCCCGCAGCTACAAGACGCTGCCCCTGACGCCTGGGTCGAGATCTCGCCTGTAGATGCCAAGAGTCTAGGCATCGAGGAGGGGAATATGGTGCGCGTCGAGTCGCCGCGAGGCCACGTAGAGGCTAGGGCACGCGTCTGCAACATTGCACAGGGTCTCATCTTCGTACCGTTCCACTACGGCTACTTTGATGTGCCCACCAAAGATAGCCCAAACGGTCGGCACCGCGCCGCGAACGAGATGACGATCAGTGCCTGGGATCCGGTCTCCAAGCAGCCGCTTCTCAAGAGCGCGGTCGCGCGGGTCATAAAGGTTGCTGACTCGGACAAAACCCCTTCACCCGCCCCGACGACCACCGCATCTGAGCCGGTATCGGACGGCTCGACGGATGGTGCTTTGGTGCCAGCGACCGAGGGTGGAGAGCGGGCCGAAGTCAGCTCGGTCATAGGGAAGGAGTAAGCCGTGTACCTAGCGAACTACTTCGGAATGCTGTGTGGGGCCGAGCTCGAGCTAGCCGAGGGGTTCAGGAATATGGGCGAGGGACATGGCCAAGAGCCCGACGTCTATTTCATCTGCCATACTCTAGCCAAACAGTGCGATGAGCACGTTGAGAAGCTCAGGCCCTTCGCCGAGCGTTACGGAGAAATCGCCCCCGAGGAACGCAACCGGCTGGGTCCCAAAATATTCGTGGGCCCAAGAGAGGGGGGCCTTGGTTTGTTGCGCGACTTGCATGACCTCTATGTAATGGCAAGCTTTTGTAGCATCACCTGGACCATGGTAGGACAGGGGGCCCAGGGCACCCGCAACCCAGAGCTACTTGAGGTTGTGGAGTCCTGTGAAAGCGAGACGGCCACCCAGATGAAATGGCTCGAAACGAGGATGAAGCAAGCCGCTCCCCAGGCCCTCATCGCAGCCTCCTAGTAGGAGCTGGAGAACAGGAGAGCCCTTAGAGCCTTTCGAAGGCGAAAACCACCTAGGAAGATTCCGGTCCGTACCAAATGACAGCAGGCGAGAGGTACGCTTCGGGAGTGTAGTCGTAAACTAGAAGCCTGGCCCCTCGCTTTTGCCCATAGTTCTGCGCGTTCTTTAGGTGTAGTCAAGCATCACTGTAGATAAGAAGAGATCCCCTAGTACGTGTGGGGGGCCGGGGCATGCTATTACCTCCTGTAATTCACAACTTAATCGGCTTTGTTAGTAGTGCTGCAGTCCTTTTTATCGGGACCGCTAAGCAGTATTCCCGAAACCCATATACAGATACCTGTGTCAAAAACGGCCGAGCCTGTCGGAAAACACTCTCATGCCCTTTTCTGATCCCGTTTTAGCTGCCGAGCGCCCTGCTTTTGGGTGTATTGAACCTTATTCGGGACCAGTGATCGGTCCGGCGGCGACTTTTTCAACAGGCTCGGCCGTTTTTGGCATAGAGATGGTCGGCGAATCCCCATTCTACGAATTCAGAGAATAGAGGCAACTAGGCAGTCTCCTCTGCCATGTGCACACCCTATCTGGCAATAGCCGGAGCTAGAATCGCCCGCGGCGTTGTCGCAGCTGGATGAGTTTGCGAGACGCTGCTAACCGGAAACTCAGTTTCCGAGAATTCGTAATGCTTGAGACACCAAGTTCCGAAAATATCTCTTAGCGGCAATCCGATGAATAAGAGGCTCTCCTATTGCCGCTTCTAAAGATTATCGCAAACCGAGCTCGCGCTGTTCACAGTTCTCGGAAATCACCTAGGACTTACTCAATCTTTCCATGTGCCACACCTTTTGGCTTTGAAGCTTAAGGAGGCAACACACAGACTCAGGTCTACAAGAAACGTTTAGGGATTCGTCTGGTGGGTAAAAGGTACGATCACTACATACTTATTACCGAGCTGGCACCCCCCTCTGACACACACCAGAAGCCCAGCCCGTCTCTTCTTTATTCTGATGAGATTGCCGAGACAGTACATGACCCAAATTGACTATTTTTCAACTCTCTTTGCTAGGGTGTAACTTATAACATTGAATTTGTGCTAGCTGCCGATAACAAAACTTCTCGGAAGTCGAGCTTCCGGTGTTTGTACTACTAGGTAATAGAGGACAGCGTCTGGTATTTTGTGGGTTGAGTGAGGAGGAAGACTTGACCCATAAGGATGAGTTCGAGCACGCTGTGAAGTTGGACATCGAAGGTTGGACATCGAAGCCCGGGTGCGCGAGGGCGTAAAGGCCGTCCTGGAGGAGGTCCTCCAAGAGGAGATGACCGAGCACTTACTTAGACGCCGGCTACCGGGAGCTTACCCCCACTCGTAAGGGGCAGCGCAACGGCCACTACCAGCGCAACCTGCTCACCCCGGCGGGTAGGAGCGCCTGGAGGCTCCGAGGGACCGTGAGGGAGAGTTCGTAACCGAGGTCTTCGAACTCTACAAGCGGATGACGGGCAACGTCGAAGAGGCGATCCTCGAGATGTACCTCTCCGGGATCTCGACCCAAGATAGCCGGGATCACCGAGGCGTTGAGTCGAGCGAGGATCGGCAAGGATGCGGTGAGCCGCATCGCCGCTCGCCTCGAAGAGCAGCAGCGGGCCTGGCGAGAGAGGCGCCTCCAGAAGGGCTACCCCTACCTGTACTACCTGTATTTGGACGCTATGTATCTGAAGGTCAACTGGGGGGCGAGCGTGACGAGCATGGCCCTTTTGACGTCCGTGGGGGTGGACGAGGAGGGTTTTCGGGAAGTGTTGGCGATCGAGGTCGCCGGCGGGGAGAAAAGCGCGGCCTATGCCTCGCTGCTTCGGAGCCTCCTGGAGCGGGGCCTTTCGGGGGTCAGGCTCGTTATAAGCGACGACCACGAGGGCATAAAGGCGGCCGTCTTCGGCGAGCTGCCCGGAGTGGACTGGCAGCGGTGCGTAGTACATTTCGAGCGCAACGTCCTCGCCCACGTGCCGGCGAACGCGATGAGCGAGGTAGCCGAAGACCTGAAGGCGATCTTCAAGGTGAGGCGGGAGAAGACGGCGAAGGCTTTGGCCGAAGAGTTCGTCGAGCTGTACGGGAAGCGTTACCCGAAGGCGGTTTCCGTCTTCGAGGCGAGGATGGAGGATGCCCTCACCTACTTGCACTACCGGGCTCGCGCCACGCCCGGATACGGACGACGAACGT
>JAFAPF010000287.1 GCA_019247245.1 Rubrobacter sp.
ATCTAAAGCCCCACGCAGCTTTTTGCGGAACTCGTCGTGGCTCATCCTGGTACGCGAAACGCCAACGACGGCGAACTCCATCGGGAGGCGCCGCTGAGCTGCGAGATCGTAGAGGGCGGGTACTAGCTTGCGGGACGTGAGGTCGCCAGAGGCCCCAAATATCACCATAGTATTGGGTTCCGGCACCCTGGGAAGCCGCAACTCGTCCTGAAGGACGTCCGCTGAGAGTCTGGTATCTACCATATGAAGCTCCCCTCTACTACTCGGGGTACTTCGTAGACGCTTCCTGGACGGCGTGCCCTCCGAACTCAGCGCGTAGGGCGGCGATTACCTTCATGGCGAAGGAATCATCCTGGCGGGAGGCGAACCGCGCGAAGAGCGAACCAGCAGTCACTGCCGCCGGGACGCTCTCGTTTATGGCCTCCAGTACGGTCCAGCGGCCCTCGCCGGAGTCTTCCACGTAGCCCCGGATATCTTCGAGGTTGGCGTCTTTTTCGAAGGCGTTTTCGGCGAGCTCCAAGAGCCAGCTGCGGACAACGCTGCCCCGATTCCATAGGCTTGAGACGGCCTTGAGGTCGAAGTCGAACTGGGATTTCTGGAGAATTTCGAACCCCTCGCCATAGGCTTGAAGCATACCGTATTCGATCCCGTTGTGGACCATCTTGGCGAAGTGTCCGGCTCCGGGAGCCCCCAGGTAAGCGTACCCCTCCTCGGGGGCTAAGGTTCTGAGCGCAGGCTCCACGTGCTCGTAGGCGTCACTATCTCCGCCAACCATAAGGCAGTAGCCGATCTCCAAGCCCCAGATACCACCGCTCGTTCCCGCGTCGAGAAAGCGCAACCCCCCCTCGCGAAGCACCTGCGCGCGGCGTATGGAATCCCTGAAATAAGAATTGCCGCCGTCTATGAGTATATCTCCCTCGTCCAACATACCAGCGAACTTCAAGAGGGTCTGCTCTGTAGGGTCTCCGGCGGGAACCATCAACCAGATCGCACGCGGCCTGGAAGAGAGCTTCTCGACCATCTCTTCGATCGAGTAGGCGCCCTCAACCCCGTTCTGCACAGCCTCGTCTACCGGCCCAGACGATCGGTTGCCGGCCACGACGCGGTGCTTACCGCTGCGGGCCAGACGCCGCACCATGTTAGCACCCATCCTGCCCAGACCGTAGAGACCTATCTCCATAAGCTCATCCTCTCTGGCATTAGCCCTGATAGACGATGTGTCGCTCCTTATCTTTGATCCCCTGGAGGAGCTCGTTGAAGGAGTCGGTGAACTTTCGCACACCCTCCTTCTCCAGGGTCTTCGTGACCTCTTCGTAGTTCACCCCAACCTCACGCAGCTTTTCGATGAGAGCGCGAGCGTCCTCAAGTCCCTTCTCCAATGCGTCCTTGTCGACTTGGCCGTGATCCACGAATGCCTCCAGGATCGATGAGGGCATGGTGTTAACCGTCTCGGCACCGACAAGCTCTTCGACGTACATAACGTCGCTGTAGGCCGGGTTCTTGGTCGAAGTCGAGGCCCACAGGGGGCGCTGCTTGGTAGCGCCCTTGGAATTGAGGAACTCCCAGTCGGGCCCAGAGAAGATTTCCTTGAACTCCGCATACGCCAGCTTCGCGTTCGCGGTGGCAAGTTTGCCCTTGAGCTCGTCGTGGCCTCCGATCTCCTCGAGGCGCCTGTCGGCCTCGGTATCAACCCGGGAGATGAAGAAGCTCGCTACTGAAGCCACCGCTGAAGGTTTGCCTCCGGCGGCGACGAGGCGCTGAAGGCCCCGTATGTACGCCTCGGCAACCTCGCGGTAGCGCTGCAGGGAGAAGATGAGGGTGACGTTGATGGATCGCCCAGTGGCGATCATATCCTCTATGGCTGCCAGGCCCGGGAGCGTCGCCGGTATCTTCACCATGAGGTTGGGTCTGTCTACCATCTCGTGCAGGCGCGTAGCCTCCTCGAAGGTTGCCGGGGTGTCGTAGGCGAGGCCGGGGGAGACTTCCAAAGAGACGTAACCATCGAGGCGGTTCGTCCTCTCGAAGACAGGCATTAGGAGGTCGCAAGCGTCCCGGATATCCTGGTGGGCGAGCTCCAGGAAGATCTCCTTCGGATCCTCCTTTTCTCGGGAGACCTCCAAAAGCTGCTCATCGTAGAGGCTTGAGTGAGATATGGCTGTTTGGAAGATGGTGGGGTTCGAGGTAACACCAGCGACCCCCTCTTCTATCATGGTTTGCAGCTCGCCGCTCCTTATAATGTCGCGGGAGAGGTAATCTATCCAGACACTCTGCCCCACCTCGGACAGCTCTTGCAACCGCTCGTTCATAGATATTCGCCCCCTGAAAGTAGGTTTCGAAAGGCGAGCCTATCGCTCGCGCTTGCAGTTTACCACCGAGGCTTGGTCCCATAGGAAAAGCTCGATCCGCAAGAAGATACAAACCTGACACTACTCACCATACCCGGCGCGATGGAGGCCAGCCTCGGGGATCTCTTCTGAAGGAGTCTGGCGTTATCTCTGAGCGTGGCGTTCGTGATGGCCTTTTCCTTGAACCAGCACCTCCGCCCGTGGTAAGGGGCACGCGGCGGTCCATCAGTACCATGATGGTATCCATCATGGTAAGAGGTGCATTCTTGTACTAATTGCTACGTGTGACGCCGGGCCTCTTCGAGCAAGCGTATAACCTCTTCATCCGGGACCTGCGCGAAGTCCCGGTAATAGAGGCCGACGGCTTCGAGGTTCTTGGGCGTCTGCAGGCAGACCAGATCGTCGGTCTCAGGACGGAGCAACTCGGCGGTCTGCTGAGCGCAGACGGGGACGGCGAGAACGAGCCGTCGCGGATTTAAGCGGCGCAGAGCAAGGAGCGCCGCGCGAGCCGTCACACCGGTGGCGAGACCATCGTCCACGAGTATTGCCGTCATTGTCTCGAGGCTAGAGTAGGGGCGGCCGCCGCGGAAGAGCTGGAGGCGTCGTGTGACCTCTGCGGTCTCCCGCTCGGAGACCCAATCCAGGTAATCCTCCGGGATGCCCAACGCTCGTACGGCGCGTTCATTGAGGACGTGCACGCCACCGGGTGCCACGGCCCCGATACCGAACTCAGGCTGATCGGGAGCCCCAAGCTTACGGGCAACAATGATGTCTAGCGGCGCGTCTAAAGATCTTGCGACCTCGAACCCTACGGGAACCCCGCCTCGCGGCAGCGTGAACACCACAGGGCTCTCATCTCTGTAGGGCCTCAGGCGCTCGGCCAGCCGCCGCCCAGCGTTCCTGCGATCTTCAAAGGGCATCTCTGTGCAGGACATGTCCGGCCTCCTTTCACGGTACCATTATGTAGCATCGTCGCTGATCGCCGCGCGGCCCGGATATATCGCTATTCACTCCGTTTAATGCAGTGGCAATATGAGAATATAGGTATA
>JAFAPF010000291.1 GCA_019247245.1 Rubrobacter sp.
CGGAGGCCGACCTGCAAAGGGTCGGCGTCGCCAACCAGACCACGATGCTGATGACCGAGACGATGGCCGTGGGCGAGGAGCTAAGACGCGCCATGATCAAACGCTACGGGCAAGAGAACTTGGCGGAGCACTTCGAGCTCTTCGACACCATCTGCTCGGCGACCCAGGACCGTCAAGATGCCCTCCTTAAGCTGCTCAAGCATCCACTGGACGTGATCATCATCGTCGGTGGCTACAACTCCTCGAACACGAACAACCTGGCGATCATCGCCGCGCAGAGGGTTCCGAAGAGCTACCACATAGCGAGCGGCGACTGCATCGACGGGAACGTGATACGGCATAAGCCTCCCGGCACGCCCTTAGATCCACGCGAGGAGATCGAGGAGGAAGGATGGCTTCCCGAAGGCGCGGTCATGGTAGGTCTCACCGCTGGGGCATCCACACCCAACTCCCAGATAGGGCTCTCCGTCAAACGCATCCTCGAAGCCCGAAACCTATCGCCGGAACTGACCCTAGCCTAGGGAGCTTGTACGCTAATCTGAAGGATCTTGCGGGCGATCTCGGCGAACTCCCGAGCCTCCTCTGGCTCGGGCTCGACAGTCAAGCCACTATCGAGGACTATCTGTACATCACCTTGTACATCACCTTTTTTTGGCCTTGCCGAATCCTTTAGGTAGCTGCGGAGCAGGCGATTACGGAGAGCAAGGACGGTACCGGCTGCCGCACCGAAAAGTACTATACGGCCCAAGGCCTTTCTCACCGCGGCCCCCCTTCATCGGAGGCCAGCATCCGTTCGAGTTCTCTTTGGGCGTTACGCATGTCGTAGAAAATGAGGCCGATCCGGGCGTTGGGGCCGGTCGTCACAGCAAGCGCTCCGCCTCCTTCGAGGCTGATGAGGAGCACATGCCCACCTTCTTCCTTAATCCTGACCCGGATAAAGCTGCTCCCGCCGTTCTCCCGTGCGACCCTACCAGCGAGGGCTATAAGAGCCATGAGCATGGAGGCGTACCGATCCCTATCCACCCCAGGAGGCAACGTGGACGCCCTGAGCTCGCCGGCCCCGGAGAACACTGCCACCGTTGCAACCTCTCCAGAGAGGGCCCGTAGATCCTCGAGTACCTGTTCCACCCCTCCTACGCCGGATGCACTACTCTCGGCCATCTTGCTCCTTAATTCCCGACATCTGCAGGACAAGCATTATATACGGAACGATCCGGACTTTCCCCTATCTATTTCTCCTCTACCAAGCCTTTTTTAGAATCAGCAAAGAATCGATTATCAACTTTATTCAGCGTACTACCGTACCCACCTGTGGCGTCTAGCTGCGCTCTTTGATCTCCGCGAAGCACCGCTCAGATATCGTGCTAGAAAAAAATACATAACTCATCGGGTCATACACAAGGATTCAAAAAGAGTTTCGTACAAACAGGTGGGCTTGTTATAAGAAGAAGTTGAGCCACCTTGTGGCGAACGCACCAAGAAGCGTAGTAACGGCACCAAACTGGAGCCTCCGCCAGCCATTACCGTCAACGCGCTGGCCACACGGAACGTCTTCTGAAAACCCTGTGAGGGGACGCGCCTCTCGTAAGGTGAAAGATCGAAGAACCGGTTTTTGGTAGCGGAACGGAGAATTCGCTGGCTGTGGTTGTTAACAGAAGCGTCCGCAAGTGCTATATTTTCCGGTCCCGGGCGATTAGCTCAGCGGGAGAGCGCTGCCTTCACACGGCAGAGGTCGCTGGTTCGATCCCAGCATCGCCCACTCTTAAAAAGTATTAATTTGCAGGTGAAACGTGTAGGAAAGGTGAGTACCTCAACTACCCACTGAACTATGTGTGCAGCAACCGTGCAGCAACGCAGAGGGCGTATGCAAAGTAACCTTCCGTCCACTTCCCAGCTGAGCTGTTAAAAGGTAGGCTTCAAACAGTGCGAGGCTTGTCTTTCCGAGCCACGCGCCTCCGGGTTTCAATCCCTTATAGGTAGGCTCCGAACGTGAGTTCGGTAGCTTCATCCAGTGGTGTATACAAGGGTTTCAATCCCTTATAGGTAGGCTCCGAACCAACCAGAAATATAGTGGCTTGCAGGTATTTTGGCAACTTGTGCTGTAACAGATTACCCACTGAGCAAGGACGGCTATTTGACAAAATACAACGTTTTGCTGCACATTTTTCTTTGTCGATGTCAGGGGTATGAATCGTCCTTGCCGGTT
>JAFAPF010000503.1 GCA_019247245.1 Rubrobacter sp.
TGGTCAAGGGCCGAACACTGACCTCCTTCCCAAGCATCCAGACCGACATCCAAAACGCGGGCGGAAACTGGGTCGACGAGGAGGTCGTCGTTGATCAGGGCCTCGTCACGAGTCGAGATCCCGGCGACCTGGAAGCCTTCAACGCGAAGATTGTCGAGGAGTTCGCCGAGGGTAAGCACGAGGAGCAGAAGAGAAGCTTATAACGCTTGGGTAAAGGAATGACCTCGCGAACGCGTATTCCGCTAGCGAAATAAAGCTCTTCTCTAGACTCCACAGTCACCTAGGGGGCTTCTGACTGCTAGGAGGCAACAGCTGGCCAGTGATCCAAACAGCGCTGGCTGCCGGTGCCGGTTACTTTCTGACCATCTTCATCCTGGTCCTCAGCAAGCGTCCTATGCGCTGGTGGCTGCTATCGTATGTTTAAACCTGTCCCTGGCGCAGCCCTGGAGGCGCGCAGTACTTGTAGCGATAGGGATCACCGTTGGGCTCACGCTAGCATTTGTGGCAGGGTATAGCGTTATCGGGACCGAAGACCAGACTTAGTGGCCGCGTAGCTGGCGCCAAAACTCGCTGGAGCGTATGGTCTCGAAGGCGGCGAGCGCCCAAAGAAGTACTGTAAGTACAGCGAGGGTGAGAAGCGTAGGCACTTGCGCCGCCACCAGGACAAGGGCGCAGCAGAAAACAGCCACGACGAGCCGCGGGATGCTGACGCTGCCGGCATCACGCAATCGGAAGGCGCTGTGTCCTAAGAGGTAGAGCGCTACGCCACTGCAGAGCGCAACAGCGGAGAGCGTTCCAAGTGGATCCCCCACGTCGGCGAAGGTCTTAAGGCCGAGGGCGACCAAGATGATGCCGGCGACTATCAGTAGGTGCTAGTAATCGCGGCCAGCCTTCTTGCTCGTCTCCTTGTACCGAGGCGAGCTTCCGCTTCGGCGGCGAACACGACTATGGCGAAGTAAGCCCACCACAACGCGGCCGAGAGTCCGACAGCGAAGACGGCGGCCAGGATAGTCTCCGCATCTAGCTTCAGCCCAGCTGCCCCAGTTGCCACGATCGGCTCACCAAGGGCAATCATGATTATTTCCCCGTGTCGCTCCACGAAGTGCCTCGCTCGGATGTGGAAGCCCACTACTCCGCAGACGAATGGCACGCCGTAGTCGATGGTAAGGGCCAAGGTCCAGAGCGCACCCTGTGCCAAGCCGTAAGGACCCGGCCACAATGAGCAAGGCTGGCCCACACAAGAAACCTGGCGCTAGCCGGAGGATGGCGTGCTGCGTCTCCGGCGTGCGTACGGTTGCGAGCGCGTAGAGCGCAACTTGTAAGAACCGCACTAAGAAGTAGGCGACGCCGAAGAGCACCCCGTACTCGCTGAAGATCTCAGGCACAGCGAGCGAGACGACGAGCATAGCCGCCATCGCAGAGAAGATCACCAGCCGAGCGGGGATCGCTTCCTCAGCGGGCACGGCGTTCGTCAACCACGAGTAGCCTACCCGAGCTCACCACAACACTGAGAGTAACCCTGCGCCCTGTTAACATTCCTGCCCAGGTGAGGTGGTTGGAGAGGAAGCTCGTGACCTGGGTGAAGGCGAACACAAACACGAGGTAAGAACAGCTCAAGCGGGGTAGCCCCTGACTCTACGGAGTTCTCGTTTCCTCCCTGCAAAGCCGCCGACCCTTCTGCGCTCATTCAAGCTCTCCTTCCGTTATGGAAGCCTCCATTGCTCGTTTCTAAAATCAGTACACATAGGAGTATAGGACCGTCTGTTTCTATCCAGCCTACGATGCAAAGATGCCGATGGGGCGTTAGCGGTGATATTGTCTAGAAAACTGTCTCTTGATGCCTTCGAACAGAGGGCCTACCCTACTGCCCTAAGTCTAGCGTTCAAGCCCTCATCTTTGATGCTACTGACCCTGAAACGAATATATAAAGTCTATGGCGGAACGGTTGACGTTAGGTAGCCTCGGCGAAGCGAAGACGTTATGCAGTGATCAAAGACCAGAGTTGCAGCAGGATACGGTGCGTAAGGCCCCAGATGACGTAGCGATCCTTGTAGGTGAAAGCTGGCCAGCTTCCAGGGAAGTTCGGAATCTCAACCGTTTTATCGATAAGCTGCTGCAATGGGACCCAGAAGGCCTCGAAGACCTCTAGAGGGTCAAGATGGCTGGGCTCGGCATCGATGGCCACTACCACGGTTGACACAACTAGACGCCCAGGCATCGTGCGGGGGCCGACGTCGTCCAGACGGCCCAAAAACCTGCCCTTGTTCAGGTCTATTCCGACCTCCTCCAGTGTCTCTCGGCGTGCGGTATCGTAGGCATCTTTATCACCGGGCTCTCGACCGCCCCCTGGTAGCGCCATGTGCCCTGACCAGGGGTCCCCTTCCTTTTCGGCGCGTTTTATCACGAACAGCTCCAATCCCCTGGAGCGTTCCCGGAGCATCAGGGCGACGGCTGCATGTCGCTCTCGCGACTCTAGCCGCACCGGTCGTAGTTCCTTGAGAGCTGCCGCTGTCCGCTTCAATAGGCTCATCCTAATAGGCTCACCCTATGTAGCTTTTGCAAACCGTGGCCATGCCAGTCATATCGAGAGTCTACTCCAGACCTTGCGGGTTAGTGGTAAGCTCTGCCGGAGATTTCTTGAGAAGGAGAGATTTTATGAGGGACCAGCGGCTAAAGAAACTAGCACACTTATTGGTAGATTATTCTATAGAAGCAGGAGAGGGAGAGCAGGTGGTAGTCTCCGGAGGCGCTACGGCTGAGCCTCTTATCAAGGAGGTTTATGCTAGGCTTCTGGATGTGGGAGCTGCCCCCATTCCGCAGGTCGCGTTGCCGGGTGTGCAGGAGCTCTTTTTCGAGCATGCAAAAGAACACCACTACAAGAAAACACCCGCTGTCGTGCGCTCCCTCTACGAGGGAGCTGACGCTTTTATCTCGATCATGGCGCCACAGAACACCCGAGCTCTGGCGGCGGTGGATCCGCAAAAGCAGCAAGCCCTTAGCAAGCGGGATAAGGCGTTACAGGAGGTGGTCCTCGGCAAGGATCGGTGGGCTTTAACGCTCTTCCCGACGAACGCTCTGGCCCAGGAATCGGAGATGAGCCTTGTAGACTACGAAGAGTTTGTGTTCGAGGCGATGGCCCTCAACGAGGATAACCCGGTTAGATATTGGCGAATGAAGGCCGAGGAGCAGGGGCGCCTCATAGAACAGCTGGAGCAGGTCAACGAGGTCCATATCGTCGGTACCGCAACGGACTTGACGCTCTCCGTAAAGGGCCGAACGTTCTTGAATGGCGACGGTTCGCACAACATGCCCTGTGGCGAGGTCTTTACGGGGCCTGTGGAGGATTCGGCAAGCGGCGAGGTGTTCTTCGGGATACCCGTGGCGGTTGCCGGGCGCGAGGTTTCCGGGGTGCGCCTTGAGTTCGAAGAAGGCCGGGTTGTCGACTCCAGCGCGGAAAAGGGAGAGGAGTATCTAAACGCAATGCTTGATGCAGACGAGGGGGCGCGCTACTTGGGAGAGCTTGGGATTGGTACGAACTATGGCATTCCCCGCGCTACTAAGAACATCCTCTTCGATGAAAAGCTGGGCGGTACGGTACACCTGGCAGTAGGTCGATCCTACGAGAGGACCGGGGGCAAGAATGAATCTAGCGTGCACTGGGACCTGATCTTGGATCTCCGAGAAGGTGGCGAGCTCTACGCCGACGGGCAGCTCCTGCAAAAAGACGGCATGTTCCTAGACTATAACTTCGGGTAGCGTATGATGACGGGTGAGACGATGCTACGGGTGGGGAAAGTCAGAAGCGAAGAAGAACTTGAGATCGTGCGAGACATTCTGGACGAGATCGGGGCCAACTACGAGCATGTCCGCTCGGAACCTGAGGACTTGTATCCTCAGACGGCGTACTTCTACGTTTCGATAGATGTCTCCCACGATGCAGACAACCTACTGTCTGAGCTCTCCGAGAAGCACGGCTTCGATGTGGAGATATTATGAAGCAGAGACGGTAGCGAGTTACTTTGGCAAAACATTTGGGCTGGTTGTACTATCACTTGACATCTCAGAGCCTCATGTGGGGACCATAAGTGCGCTACGATGCCGTTTTCCTCGACGTCGACGGGACACTCCTCTGGGTGGACTTGGATATCGAGGGCTACGTGGAAGATCTCACCCCTTACGCGACGAATGCTACTTTGAGCGTCGAGGAGGCACGCGGGGCGCTTCAGGAAAGCTTTCAGACGCATATAAGCGAGCACATGTACTACCCGACGAAGGAGCAGCTGGCTGATTTTCGTCGAGAAAACATCCGCAAAACTGCCGATGCTTTGGGTCTCGACGTGCCCACAGAGGTTCTGTCGGAGGTTCTAAAGAAGAGGACCCACTTCAACCCTTATCCGGAGTCCGAAGAGGTGATGGAGGAGCTTACGCGCATGGGCCTCCCGCTCTACGTCCTCTCGAACTGGGACGCAGCGCTCGAACACGTGCTCGACAACCTCGGCTGGACGCACTACTTTAGCGGTATAATCGCCTCGGCCGCGGTCGGTTCGGAGAAGCCCGATGAGGAGATCTTTAGGGAGGCGCTGCGAGTGGCCGGTGTTCCTCGTGAACGAGTGGTACACGTCGGCAACGATCCCATATCAGACATTTGGGGTGCCGCTTCGTACGGTATAGATGCCGTGCTGGTAGACCGCAGGGGTGGCGCGGAGGCCTCGGAGGCTGTTGCGATTATCCCGAACCTAAAAAGGCTGCCCGCGCTTGTGAAAGGGTAGGGCGTGCAGGAAGAAAAGCGTCTCACGAAGCAGAGTGTGGATGAGGCGCGCATCGCGCGGGCGGTGCGCGAGATCCTAGTAGCTATCGGCGAGGACCCTGTACGAGGTGGTCTCATCGAGACCCCCAGGCGTGTTGCCGAGGCCTACGCCCGCCTCTTCGCCGGCCACTTCGAAGACCCCGCTTGCTACCTAGAAGGGAGCTTCGCCGAGGAGACGCGCGATTTGATCCTCATCCGTGACCTGCCGGTGGCTTCGTTCTGTGAACATCATATGCTCCCGTTCACCGGCAAGGCCCATGTGGGGTATGTCCCGAACGGCACGGTCGCTGGGTTCTCGGAGCTGGCACGCGTGGTAGAGGGCTACGCTCGGCGGCTCCAACTCCAGGAGCGCCTTACGGCACAGGTTGCTGACACCGTGCACGGAAAGCTAGGCTCTTTGGGGGTGATCGTGGTCGTCGAAGCCGAACACACATGCATGTCGATGCGGGGAGCAGAAGTGCCCGGTAGCGTCGCCGTGACCTCGGCAGCACGCGGAGTCTTCGAGGAGGACGCTGCTCGGCGTGCGGAGACGCTGGCTTTGATCTTCCGGGGCAGTACTACCTGAGGTTTAACGGATAAGACGTGGAATTAGTTTAGGCTTATGCACTCTCGGTACAGCGGTGTTCAAGGTGCGCCTACTGAAGGTAGAGTGCGGCATCTGCCAGATGTTTCG
>JAFAPF010000131.1 GCA_019247245.1 Rubrobacter sp.
TAAAATGAGCATCTCCAGTAGACCACGCTGTACGAAAGGAAGTTGAAACGGACCTAAGAACCAGTCGAGCAACTCAATGCCTCCTACAGAATCGCTGGCCGTTGGGGACCGAACCTACACAACTAAACACCGCTTGCGAAGGGGTAGTACACCTCGTATAAAAGTCCTCGATATAGCCCCAAAGGGGGATACAAGCCTTGACTTTACCGCCATTGCGGAAGACATTCATAGAGTTCGCCGCTGGATGGGAGATTGGACGGTTCCTGAGGACCCGGGATTTACCGGCCCTTCCGACTTCTGACCCTTCAGCAGGCGCCGCCAAATTGAGTTCCCGACGAGGGCGAGCAGGTACAGCACGACTATGCACCCGGCAATCGAAGCCCCTCCTGCAGTCCCGACATAGTAGGAGAGGTAAAGGCCGCTTACGCTGGCCGTGAAGGCTACCAGCACCGCAAGTGCCATCATCGGGACTACGCGCCTGGTAAGCAGCTGGGCAGTCGCAGCAGGACCAACAAGCGCGGCTACGACCAGGAGATTTCCAAGCCCTTGGACAGCTATGAGGGTCGCGAGCGCTACGAGCACGAGCAGTGCGCTATCCACAAGCCTTGGCTTGCCACCAACCGAGCGGGCACTCATTCGATCGAATCCGACGACTAGCAGCTGCCGGTGAAGAAGCCGCAACGCTAGCAGGGTAACTGCAGCCAGTCCCGCAGCTAGCAGCAGGTCCAAGTCTGATACTCCCAAGATGTCACCAAACAACAGCTCCTGAATCCCAGGTGGCGATCGTGGTGAGAGCGCGAGCACTATGCCGGTACCGAACAGAGCACTGATCACTACTGCAACAGCCGTGTCACGGCCGATGCCCGGCGCTCGGCTGAAGTTCGCGATCAACAAGGCAGCAACCGTTACCCCGATCCCTGCCCCAAGCCCCAACGGGAAGCCGACAAGCACGGCAACCACTAGACCAGGGAACAGGGCGTGTGCAAGCGACTCGGCACTGTAGGAAACCTCGTAGAGGACAATCCAGCAGCCCAGCACACCACTGACGATGCTAAGCAGCGTGGCCTCCGCGAGCGCGCGCTGCATGATCCCTCCGGTCCAGGGATCGAAGATTAATCGCCAGGCTTCTTGCGAATTGCCAATGATGTTCACAAGTACCTCTCGGCTAGCATCTCAGGATGTATCGTTATGGTGCGGAGGGATGATGAACTGTGCTTGCCCTGACTCTCTTCCAGAGAACGCTACGATTGCACCACCATAGGTGGCCTGGAGTACCCATCGCGTAAGCGTCTTTGAGGGTTGGCCGAAGGCGACCTGGCATCTGTTGAGGCAGAGCACGAGGTCCCAGGCGCGTGCCTGTTCGACGTCGTGGGTTGCTATCAAGATACTGCGGCCCTCAGCGGTGAGCTGATCCAAGAGCGCTGACAATCGTTCAGCACTGCTGCTGTCGAGCCCCGAGAACGGCTCATCGAGTAACAACAGCTGGGCATCCTGAACCAGAGCCCTAGCTACCAGCACGCGCTGACGCTGGCCACCGGAGAGTGCACCGAATTGCTTGTCAGCTAGCTCTTTCATACCGACTTTGCCGAGTGCATCAAACGCTTGAAGGCGCTCGGTTCGCCTCGGCCTCCGCCACCAAGGGATCCGGGTGAGAGTGCCCATCAGCGCCACGTCCAGCGCGCTCACCGGGTAGTCGAGCCGGGAACGCTCCGTCTGGGGCACGTAGCCGCAGCTCCCGCGCACGAGCACAGTGCCACGCAGCGGCGCTAGCTCACCGAGCAGCACCCGAAACAGGGTAGTCTTGCCTCCGCCATTTGGTCCAAGGATCCCGATTTTCAGGCCGGGCTCAACCCGGAAGTGGATATTCTCAAGCACGATAGGCCCGCCGTAGCTAGCCGAGAGCCTGCTAACCTCTACTATAGAACCATTGCCCCTCCTAGCAGCCATCAGCTCGTCGAGATAGAGCAGCTCTGCTGGCCTCCAGTGAAGCCCTTCACCATCGAGTCTGCATTGGCGGCCTCCATCTTCAGGTAGGTATCTCCATCCGAGCCTTGCGGACCGAGGGTGTCGCCATAGAGCGTGTAGTCTGAGGAAGCCCCCGTCTCGTTGGCGATTGTCTGCGCCAGCTGGGGATTGATCGAGCTTTCGGGGAAAATCGCCTTCACGTTTTCGCTCTTGATCAGCGAGATCAAGTCTGCGGTTTCACCCGATGATGGCTGTC
>JAFAPF010000143.1 GCA_019247245.1 Rubrobacter sp.
AACTACCGCAAAAACCAACGTAGCTCTCTTCACCGGATTCAACTCGCTGCCCCCCTCTTTGCAGTCGCGTGTAGTTTGTAATTAAGGCTCTAGGCTATGGTACCTGAAGGCCTTCGCCAAAGGCCCGCCTTTCTTAACTATTCTCAAAAACTACTTGAAGAAATCTACCAAGCACCCACTTTCGTGTTTAGCCACCACAAGTAGACAACAAATTAACACACTACGTACTTAAATTTAATATAGTAATGAATGTCTTGCTATATATAGGAGTCGATACCAAGGTATCTACAACCGAGGGTGACTCTACAGTTAGCGACGCTTAAGGATAGAGCCGCGACCTCTTTGACTTCGGGACGGACGCCAAGGAACAATACACTACCCGGCGCCCGTGCCCTGCCTTCTAACCCATAGTACATTATCCCATATCGGTGCGGGTGTCGGGTATAGGAAGAGCCTATCCCGGGTTGCCGCCATCTCTATACCTTTGAGTCCGTGCCCACGTGAACTATTTTATGAGGAAGGCCGAGCTTACTTCCTAGGAGGCTGCCCGCCTGCGCTAGACCTAGAGAGGGCACGAAAAGCGGGTCAGGATCCCACCAGGATAAGAGCTGGTGGGTGGTTAGAGGTTCAAGACGACCTTACCAGTCGTTTGGCGACCTTCAAGAGCATCGTGAGCTTCTTGGGCCTTCTCCAGTGGGTAGCGGGCGTCGATGGTCAGGCTGAGTTCACCGGAAGCGAGCCAGCCAAGGATCTCCTCAAGGCTCGGCTCGACAAGCTCGGGGCGTCCTCCCATGAGTTGGGGAAGATAGAACCCCGCGACGACTTGGTTTTTGAGCATGAGGTTAGCCGGTATAAGGCTTCCCCGCTCCCCACTCGCCGACCCGTAGACGACTATCCGTCCGAAAGCAGCGAGGCACTCGAGGTTCTTCTGCACGAAGTCCCCACCTACCATCTCGAGTATGAGGTCGACGCCCTCACCGCTGGTAGCTTCGCGCACCTTCTCGGGCCAGTCTTCCTCGGTGTAGTTGATGAGGACGTCTGCCCCGAGTTCCTTCGCGAGGTTCAGCTTCTCTTGCGTACTCGCAGTGGCGATGATCGGGCTTGCACCCATCAGCTTCGCCATCTGAACGGCCAACGTCCCAACGCCTCCAGCCGCCGCATGCACGAGCACGCCCTCGCCTTGCCTGAGCATGCCTGAGCTTTTTAGCACATGGTAAGCGGTGAGGCCCTGGAGGGGGATGGCGGCGGCCTCCTCAAAATCCATCCCGTTGGGGATAGAGATTAGGTTGCGGCCCGGCGCTACGGCGTACTGGGCGTAACCACCGGTCCTCAGAAGCGTCACGACGCGGTCCCGCTCCTTCACATCCTCAACACCTGCTCCAACCTCGGCGACTACACCAGAGACTTCGGAGCCAGGCACGAACGGGAGGGGTGTCTCTTCAAGGTACTGGTTCCGGCGGCGCATGGTGTCTGCATAGTTGACCCCAGCAACCTTGACTTTTATCAGGACCTCGCCTTCACTCGGCGAGGGTCTCTCGACTTCGACGTGCTCCAGCACATCCGGATTACCGAACTCGCTAACTTGAATCGCCCTCATCTGAGGCATAAGTTTCTCCTGTTCTCTTGAGCAGATTGTTCCTATCGATAAACTATACTTTAAACCGAGTTGCTCCCTACAACCCCTAAGCCTATCGTTTGTCTTGAGCAAGACGCTGTAGGGTTAATGTTCCCGTAGTTGGATAAGGAGACCATCCGTCCTTAAGGGCATGATCAGCTACTTGTCGTAGCTTGGCAACCGTTTCTTTAACTCAAGCAACACCAAAGAAAGGATAAGCCATAGGCACAGCTCCGCCTATGGTCGAAACAACACCTACTCCCAAGATCAGGACCCTATCCACATACGCTGCATAATAAGACCAGATCCCTATCGGCAAGAAAAGAGAACCGCAGTGATCACACCTGGCGAAAAGCGGCCCTGAAGCAAAGTCGGTCCTATATGAAATAGCACGGCATTTACCATCGCTAATGCAGGAAACATCAAACTTACTTCCGGTAGTTTCCAGCCGATCATCGTTGTGCAAATACCAACTACCACTACTATAGCGTTGGTGGTGTAGAAATCTGCCCATACGAGATCGAAGTTGAAAGCAGCCCGGGCTCACCCCAGCCAACCCAACATCCTCTCTTCGAGTATATGTAGTGCGTAAGCGAACAGCATCAGCCATAAAACGAATCGTGTACAGCTGCCTCCATGAGAACGCTCTCAGTCAGATTATTGCCCAGCACCACAAGACGTGCAGCCTACTTCTGGAGTTAGGCTGACACATTCCAAGAAAGCTCTAAACATTCAATCAAAGAGAGCTTGCGCCTGCGCCCCTACAGTAAGGGATTACCGCGTTGCCTCTTAAGCAAGTTGAGCGTCCTAACCCACCACCCACTCGAAGCGCGCTTGTCACGTATCGTTGCCTATCAGGGAATGGAACTCTATCTTAAAGGCTTTTGTAATCCGAATCGTGCACCGAGCTGTGGTGACCTCTATCCTATATCCGGGAGTATCCCTAGCTGGGTTAGCATGCCCATCCGATCAGAGACGCCCCACAGTTCAGCTATCTTGCCATTCTCCATCCGGAACAGAACCATGGATTCCCACCGGGTGTGACGCCCCGTGGGCTCAGGGACCCGCGAGTACGGCCCCGTGTTGGTTCCGGCCATCGTGACCTTCGCCACGACGTAGTCTTCTTCACCCACGAGCCGTTCTACTGTGGCAGACAAATCCGGGAAGGCAACAAGGAGCATGCGGATACCTTCGGTCACACCTCCAGGTCCTTCGGGTTGGGCGAATATGATCTTGTTGTGGTCAATGAGGTCGCTGGCCAAGAGCTCGTTGACGAGCTCGACCTTTTTGTAGTTGAAGACCTCTTCGAAGAAACGTTCGACGATGAGCTTATTCTGCTCGATAGACACAGCTTCCTCCACTTCCTAGGAGCAGCGTTCACTATGGGCATAATGCCCACTAGTGCAAAGTCACAAGGTACTGTTCATACTTGGTGTCTTCATGTGCTCTAGACGGTCTCTAAGCGCGGGCGCAGCCTTACGTACAGGCCTTCCTTGGGTCGCATGGTGATCGCCACCTCCAGCTCCACGGGACGTTCTGGCACAAGCTCAAGCTCGTAGCGCTGCGCGATCATCGCCAGAAGCAGCGGCCCCTCCATCAGAGCAAAGTTGTTTCCGATACACTTGTGCTGGCCTGCTCCAAAGGGAATGTAAGCCAAGTCCTGGTGCGCTGCTTTCCGCTCAGGCGAGAAACGCTCGGGCTCGAATCGTGTTGGTTCCTCCCAGAATCTCGGATGACGATGTATGTTGTAGATGCTAATTAAAACTCTTGAGGCAACTGGGATCTCATAGCCGTGCAGCATCGCCGGTCGTACCGCCCGTCGGACGAGAGCTGGCACGGGAGGGTAGAGCCTCAATACCTCATCGAAAACCTGTTTCGTGTAGCGCAGGTTGGGAATGTCGGTCGAAGTCGGCGAGTGCCCGCCGAGTACCATGTCTAGCTCAGCCTTGAGCTTCTCACGCACCTCAGGATGCTCTGAGAGCAAGAGCCACGTCCAGGTCAGCGCGTTGGCCGTAGTCTCATGACCGGCTGCAAAGACGGTCTTGACCTCGTCTAGGACTTCTTGATCGGTCATGCGCTTGCCCGTTTCAGCATCCTCAGCGTCGAGAAGCATATCGAGCAGATCTCCACGAGGCTGATCACCCGAATCCCTGGTGGCTTGGCGCGCTCGGATTAGGCCCAAGACTACCGAGTCGATGATCTGACGTGCTCGATGAAACTCCTTATTGCGCTGCGTGGGTATCCAGGTTGGTAGAGAAAATGGGTTGCCCGCCTGCGCGAAAGCATAGCGCGTAAGAACGGTCATCGCCGCGCCCACCTTGCCAGCCTCTCCTGTCACATCGGCGCCAAACATGGTCCGGTTTATGATATCGAGGGTAGCACGCATCATTTCCTCATGAATATTGATAACATCTTTTGGTCCATATAGTTCCTGCCAGCGAGATAGCATCTTCTGCCCAGTGGCTACCATCTCGTCGACCATTGTTGCTATGCACCGCCGGTGGAAGACAGGCTGCAGCATGCGCCTCCTGGCAAACCAGGAGTTTTGGTCGCGGTTAGTGAGAAGACCTTCGCCAAGTACCAGCCCCAATCCGATCTTCTTGTCGGTCCCTTCTTGGATCTTGAAGAAGGTCCCCTTCTCTTTGATCAATACCTCCTGAGCAAGATCAGGATGAGATATGAGGTGTACCATGCGCGGTCCGATGTGGAACCGGGCGACATCGCCGTACTCCGCGTAGGCCTGCTCCATCGTGTCCAGTAGGCGATCGCTGCGAAAGTCCCTTAGGCTTCCTACCAGAAAGCTACCGCGTGGGCCCGGCGCATAGTTATCCTCTCTGGATGTGCCTATTACTGTTCCAACCATGATCTCCTTCTAGCTTATTTGTTGCAGGAGGGTACGAGTTAGCCGTTTAAGCGTCGTCAACACAGGCTCTGCGCTGTACTCCCTGACTGTAGGTCTTAGCCACTTTTGGCTCCAGTCAATTCTACTCGTCGAGTGCCATTCTCCGTCAATAGAACCCGGAAATCGATCTCAGAGATCCCTTCGTAATTTGAAGTTATACACCGAGGTCTTATGTACTAGGATAACGCTAGGATGGCACCACAACCGCGCCTGTCCCAGCCGTTGACTGTCGTTGATCGCAAGGATATCAGCCTAGTAACTGATAGGAGCACACTCACAGCACTTTTACTATAAGACCGTAGGTGTCTCTCCCTGGCTATCCATCCACAATTAAGGCCACTGTAGTAGGAACAAGCCTTCTTTCCTTCTTTATGAGTAACCTTCGATTTAGGTGGAACGTGTTTCATACCCTAGATATTGTAGTTCACAAAACTTGGCGAAGGGGCACACTAAGCTCAAACCACTCTCACCAGAGACCACAGATGCAGAAGAACCGGGGTTGTGGTGAAATAAGTAATGTTGCTGTTCGTAATGTTTGGTGTGGGGTTGAGGCTGAACTCAGCGTGCCGATCGTGATGCAGGAGACTAGGAGGCCAGATGAGCAAACAGTTTGCCATCGAGTGGGTTTAATCATCTCGTTCCCAATGGCTTATGTCCTCACGCGAACCTTATTCCGGGAGAAGCGATGCTGTTCGTTGTGCTTCTGCTCCTTGTACTTGCCACCTGAGTTTTAGTTTATAGGCCTCAATATGGGAGTTTAGAAACCAGAAGCCCGTTATAAGGGTGTATGCTGATCTTAAGGTTGCACGGGAGAGAATAGCTCACGAACAGACTTGAGAAGATCAGCAAGAAAAGACAAATAGCTGGCGTGTATGAAGCGAGAGAAGAGTTAGGCCGATGGACGATCCTATCGTGAGTAAGTATGCAGACATACTATCGAGGAGGAGGTAAGGAAGGCAGGGTTCCCCACAATGAGTGAAGGACCCAGACGGGAGCCTGAAGAGCGGTAACTAGTGTCCCTAGTCTATGGCGGAGGCTGTAAGCTGAGCATGTAGTAAGGGTGTACCACCTCCTCGTAGTCTGCTCGGAGCAATCTCAACCTTGCTAGTTCTCATTCACCAGTTCGGCCTGTACTATCAGGCGCTGGGCATAGTCAGGCAACGTGCATGTTTGTAACGTCATGACGTTTTTACCCGGAACAGGTTCAGTTATGGAGAGATCTGTTGGATCGGCTACAAAGGTTTTGAAAACCCTGTAGGTATACTTCTTCCCGTTGGCATCCGTGACCAAAATCTCATCACCGCTCTCTAGCTTGTCAAGGTCATAGAAGGCAAGGAAGCTGGGGTATCCGGGATACCCCAGCCGGTGACCGGCAAGGTACACGTTTGCCTCTTCCTGCCACGGGAACCCTGTTCCCTCAAGGTGAATGGCAGCGTGCTCCTTGAGCGCAGACTCATCCTCGCCAGGGGTGTTGGGAACGGAAGCATTCTCGACGCGGACCATTTTGGGGATGGTGACGGTCAGAGTTTTGTCCTCTGGCCCTCCAGCATCCGTCTCTTGGGTAGAGCTTACCTTAGGAACGTTGAAGCTTTTGGGGTTGTTGCTGTTCGTAGCCGTACTCTCTTGGCCTTGTATCAAAAAGTAAGACGCTATGAGTACTACACCCACCGATACAAAAGCTAGGCTAACGAGCGGCAAAACGATACGTCTGATCCGCACCTTAGATAACCTTCTCAAGGATCTCCTTAATCTCTGGTGAGAGTCTATTTTGTCGGCAGGCCATACCCAGCGGATTGCTCCTAGCCCTTATTACGTAATAAGAATCCTACGTAGATTGCTTTTTGCGGCATCGGCCGAAGAAAGCCTGCGCCTATTTTACAACGTCTCACAATGAGATTAGCCCATGGCCCGTATGGGTGTATGAGAATACTTCTTCAGAAGACCCCACGCACCAAGAAGAGGGGATAGAGATCACCGAGCGCACTATACCAAAGAGCAAGGCTTTCCGGCTGAGTATCATCGCAAACAGCTGTAAGGTTGACGCAAAGGCCAGGACCTTCGTCGAGGCTTAGCTCGTTAGGGCTGTCTGGTGCCAAAGTCCACGGTATACATCTTCCCGCTGTTGTTCTCGTAGAATCCTGTACGGGAACCAATTCCGATCTCGCGGTAATCCTTATTGAGAATGTTCGCCTTGTGATCCTCACTGTTCATCCACGTATCGAAGCGGTTTTCTGGTTCGCCCATGTACGATGGACCCCAGCTGATGTTCTCACCGTAGTTCCAGGAGGAGTAACCGGAAAAGGTGTAACCGAAGTGCGCCAACCGGGTCTCGAGGTTTTCACCATTGAAGGAGTCATGAGACAAGTAGCTTTTGTCAAGCATCTCCTGAGAGTGAGCGCGAGCGGCCTCTGTGAGGGTAGTATGTACACACAATGGTGGTAGCCCTTTATCGGTACGAGTCTGGTTATGCAGATCCAGCATCTGTTTCTCGTCCCTATTCAATTCGATAGTCTTATCATCACAGGTTTGTACGGTAGCGTTGTCGCCCAATTTCTGTGCCTCAACGATATCGCCCGCATTTTGTGCCGAGGCTGAGCCCCCAACAGCGACAATAATTATCAGCATGGTTGCCAAGCACAGCGCCGGAACACACTTCGTGATCATGCCGATCCCCCCTCTCTAGACGAGCAATACTGCTCGTCATCGGCATAGCACAGATATCTAGTTTAAACACGTTAGAAGAGACTCATTCCGTTGCCGAGCCTCTCATTAACAGCTGAGGCGGACCCTCGAAGGGCCCGCCTCGGATCGGCTCTAGTTAGTGTTGCTTACCGGATGATCCGGCGAGCGATGAGCCCACCACCAACCAGTAGGGCTCCAGCTCCAAGCCCCAACAGCGAAGCCACGCTGCCGCTCATTCCACCTGTTGCCGGCAGTAAGCGAGGTGCAGCTCCTCCACCGGCAGATGGTCCAG
>JAFAPF010000147.1 GCA_019247245.1 Rubrobacter sp.
GTGGACATGCCACGCAAACCAGAAGCTGTTACGAGCATTCCGAGGGTGCTTATGGGGCGGGCAAAGGCTCGGTTGGCGATACGCTCAGAGAACGGGGCTAAGATGAATAGTAGCCTCCACCAACAGGGTGAGTAGGAATCCAGTGCTCAGGTGATCACAAACTTTGGCGCCGATGACGAAGACAATAGAAACGTAACCGCCATCTGTGCCAGTGAGCTCAACATAGCACCGACATTCCCGAAGGCGAAGATACTACTCCGAAACATCTCTAGGTTCAACACTAGTTTCTACGCCTGTAGCTCTATGAGAATGACTGCTGAGAGTAGCAACCTTCGTCCGAAGGTAGTCATTCCGTTGGAGCGCATGTTCCAGCGCAAATCGTATACTAGTTATGAGAGTTATGATAGTGCGCGCCAGCAACCATTCCTGAGGTGAAGAAGAATGGAACGTAAGACTATCATCGTCATGGAGGGCGACCAGACCGGACAAGAGCTCCTCGAAGAGGCCCTGCGAGTCCTAGACCCTTCGGTGAGTGGCCTAGACCTGGAGTTCAGGAGATACGACCTCTCACTGGAGAATCGGCGGGCAACCGGTAACGGCGTCGTTCATAAAGCAGCGGCCGCGATGAAGAAAACCGGCTTCGGGCTCAAGGCCGCAACCATCACCCCGGAGAATCCAGACGACGTAGGCTCCCCAAACGCCATCCTACGCAGGGTTATCGACGGGACGGTGATCCTCCGGACGGGCCGGCGCATGCCAGGGGTCAACCCCTTGCCAGGCATCCACGCGCCCATCTCCGTCGTCCGTATGGCTGTCGACGACGCGTATGGAGCCAAAGAGTGGCGCGAGGGTGAAGGAATCGACGAGGTCGCGTGCCGGACCGAGAAGATATCGCGAAAGGTATGCCGAGGCGTCGCCGAGTTCGCCTTCATCCAGGCCCGCAAGATGCGAGCAGAGGTATTCGGTGGGCCGAAGTACACGGTGTCCCCAGTCTACGAAGGTATGCTCAAAGAAGAGATGGACCGTGCGGCGGAGAAAAACAAAGACGTCCGTTACAATCCGCAGCTGATCGACGCAACCCTCGCTCTACTCCTGACTACCCACGGGGAGGCAATGGTCATCCCCACCCTCAACCGTGACGGCGACCTCTTGTCCGACATGGTGCTCCAGATGTTCGGCTCCATAGCCGGCGCCGAATCGCTCTTGATCCAACTAGATGACGACTACAACCCTCGCACGGTAATGGCCGAGGCCCCGCACGGTACAGCACCGAGCCTTTTCGGCAAGAACCTTGCGAACCCGATGGCGATGATCCTCGCTGGCGCAGCACTCCTCACCTTCTTCCACGAAGAGGAAGCCGATCAGGTCTCACGCGCCATATACGAGGCGACGTTCGAGTCTGTGCTCGAAGGGAACCGGACGTTGGACTTAGGAGGACACACCAGCACCCAAGAGTTCACCGATGAGGTAATCCGGCACGTCAAGAACAAGCTCGAAGTTTGGAGTGCCCTTGCATAAAATCCTACCACTCACCCCGGTCCAGGCTGTGGGTCTCGCTGCGATCGCCGGTCTCCGCAGCATGTCGGCCCCGGCTCTCCTAAGCCGGGGTTAAATTGAAGGACTACAGATCACCCCTTCGCAGCTTTGGAGAGTCCAAAGGTTTCAACCACGCTGCCGCTACTAATGGTCGGGGAGATAATCACAGACAAAACGTCCTTAGTACCATCCCGCGCCTCGTCCCCCACCCTCCTCGGCCGCGCTCTACCGAGTCCTCATAGGCACTGCCCTGTTCACCGCCGAAAAACGCGATCCGCTCCCGGGCGCTGCACTTGGGTCTTTCTCCATTGCAGGGGCCTACGTCGACGAGAAGGTCCGGGTGAGAGGAGCGCAAAATTAAGGGCGCCAGATCTGATCCTCGGCCTCTTGGAAGACGGTATCGTCCTCTTCAGCGGTACCCATCTCTTGCGCAAGAAACGTTAACCGAAACAGACGAGCATCCGATGCTCAAGAAGTCGTTCAAAGTAGGAGTAGCGAGGAGCGGATATTATGATAACTACGCTAACGAAGGCTCGATAAAAGACTGCACATCGTTGAATGGGCCACCGACGTGGCCTACTCCTTCGGCTACCCGAGCATAGCCTCCCTGACCATGCTGATCAACCTACACCTGCCGATTCCCACGGAGACCACCCTGCCGCGGGCCGGATTTCTGGTAGGGCAGGGGGGCTTCTTTTTCATCCCGACGCTAGCATGGACGACGGCGGCGGCAGTAGCATCCTCGCTGCTCCTACAGCGCTTTGCAGTGATATTGA
>JAFAPF010000391.1 GCA_019247245.1 Rubrobacter sp.
GATCCTAAGGTTCGAGCACCGCTGTAGCACGCTTGATTCGGGGATACTTGTTCCGTGGTGTGGACTTGGCGTCCCCTTCTAGCCTTCACCATCGTCGCTGTATGAGAGTATAAACGTTGACCGCGAACGTTGCCTGCGGTTCCTCAAACCTCTCGAGTTCACACATACTTTACGTTTCGTCCGTGCTAAGCCGGGTTGGCTAGTCTAAACAGCTCTGTCTCGCCGAAGCTCTCAGTAGGACGGAGCAGCTGGATCTTTCCTCCCGAGAGATCCACGACGGCCGAAGCTTCGCCGCTTCCCGGCCCACCGTAGATAGCAAAATCCGCGGCGCTGCGAACCGTTGCGTCTATATCTTCGAGGGCATGAGGCGCGGGTTTCCCAGAGGAATTGGCGCTCGTCGCGCGTAGCGGATTTCCGTACGCCGCGAGCACCGCACATGCCACGGGGTGCACCGGTACCCGCACACCGACGGTCCCGCCTTTTAGGGAGTCGAGCACCAGCGTAAGCGGGCCGGGCCAAAAGCGTTCAGCCAAGAGACGAGCAAACGGTGGGACCTCGCGGGACAAGGCGAAAGCGTCCTGCGCGGAAGCGCAAAGCAAGGCGATAGGCTTGTCAAGTTGGCGACCTTTGATCTCGAATAGTCGAGAAAGTCCGGACTCTCCGGCCACGAGCCCGACGACCGTCTCCGTCGGCACGAGCCCTACCCCACCTTCTTGCAGAGATTCTGCGGCCTCCGCCACAGAAACGTACCTCAACCCCAGCTCCTCCAACGCAGCCATACGGCCCGGGGCGTACCGGTAAGGTCTGTGTGCCTTCCCATAGGCTCATAACCGGCGCACTGTCCCAGTTCGAGTACCGTTTCGGCCTGCCCATCCCCCACCTCCAGTACTACGTCTGCCATATTCTTCAGTAGCGGCGCGGCCTCAGCGAAAATTCGCCGGTAGAAGCCGAGGCCGTCCGGGCCCCCGTCGAGCGCAGTACGCGGATCCCAGTCGCGAACCTCCTGTGCAAGGGTTTCGATCTGAGCGCTCCTTACGTATGGCGGATTGGAGACAAGAACATCGACGCTATTCGCAAGAAGAGCATCGAGGCCCATGAACAGATCCGTCCTGTAGAACCGAACCTTCGATCCCGTTCGAACCGCGTTGCGGCGGGCAACTCTCAAGGAGCTCTCCGAGTTGTCGGTAGCGTGGACATCAGAAGAGGGTTGCTCCGAAGCCAAGGAGATAGCGATGGCGCCGGAGCCGGTGCCGAGGTCCAACACCCGGCAAGTGCCATCATCGCGGCTCTCTATGACTTCGAGCGCAGCATCTACCACGCTCTCGGTATCGGGGCGTGGTATTAAAGTGTAACCATCGAGCTCAAGTCGCAGGTTCCGGAAGTAGGCATACCCCAAGATGCGCTGCACAGGCTCGCGCTGCAGACGACGCGATATCCAGGTCTCGTAAAGCGCTATCTCCTCGTTGGTCTGCGGCTCTTCGCGCGATACGAGTTCGCTTCGCCTCACGCAGAGGAGTTCGGCGAGGAGCACCTCGGCAGAGGCAACGGGTTCGGGAATGTCCGCCTGCGTAAGCCTTTCAACAGCGTTCCTGAGGAGTTGACGGGCGCTTGGTGCGCCGGTTTGCACCACCCTAACCAGGAATTTCTGCAGCTTCGGCGGCGAGACGGTCGGCCCGTTCCTTGGCAGCCAAAGCCTGGGTAAACTCATTAAGGCCACCGTTCAAGATGCCTTCGAGGTCGTGGGAGGTCAAACCGATGCGGTGGTCGGTAACACGACTCTGCGGAAAGTTATAGGTACGGACCTTCGCCGAGCGGTCGCCAGAGCCCACCTGGGCGAGACGCAGGGCTCCCTCGTGTTCCTGTCGCTCACGTATCTCTTGTTCGAGAAGCCGAGAGCGGAGGATGCGCATGGCCTGCTCTTTATTCTGGAGCTGGCTTTTCTCGTCCTGACATGTTACGACGAGGCCAGTAGGCTTGTGGGTGATGCGGACAGCTGAGTCCGTTGTATTCACGCTCTGGCCGCCAGGGCCGCTCGAACGGTAAACGTCGATCTCAAGGTCGTTCAGAGAGATCTCAACCTCTACCTCTTCGGCCTCCGGCAGCACGGCTACCGTCGTCGTAGAGGTGTGGATACGGTCCTGGCTTTCGGTCTTGGGAACCCTCTGGACCCGGTGGGTTCCACCCTCGTGCTTATACACCGAGTAGGCCCCGTCGCCTTCGATCTCGACTATAACCTCTTTGTAGCCGCCGACCTCCGCCGGGTGCGAAGAGAGCGTACGGTGCGTGAAGCCAAGGCGGTCGGCGTAGCGGGCATACATCTCATAAAGCTCCCCGGCGAATAGGGCGGCCTCGTCACCTCCGGCACCCGCCCTTATCTCCAAGATCACGTTTTTATCGTCGTTCGGGTCGCGGTCTATAAGCTCGGCCCTGATCTCGTCCGTCAGCTTAGCAACCCTTTCTTCTGCCGCGTGCGCTTCGGTCGCGTAGAACTCCCTTTCTTCGGTGGACTCTGCCACCGGGATCAGCTCACGCGCCTCCTGAGACTCTCCGATAGCATAGAGCAGCGCCTCAGACATCTGTGCACCGTGCCTCAGGCGCGCGTGCTCTTTGGCTACTTGCGCGTACCGGCGCCCGTCGGAGTAAATGTTTGGATCAGAGAGTTCTTCGGTAAGGGCCCTATAGCGCGTCAAGGTCTCCTCGGCTAGTTTTACTACCTGACGATCCATGACTTTAGATCACTAGCTTGTTCGTCGCGTCGGGCACGATGCTTGCCTCTTCCTCTGCATTGAGAACCTTCCTTAAA
The DNA here is from genome assembly GCA_019247245.1 of Rubrobacter sp. Classification (GTDB taxonomy): domain Bacteria; phylum Actinomycetota; class Rubrobacteria; order Rubrobacterales; family Rubrobacteraceae; genus Rubrobacter_F. Next base: position 2,804 of record JAFAPF010000391.1, read on the forward strand.
GAGGCCATCGCTACCTCAACCTGGTCGTCTGTTGGCTCCCGTGTCGTGAGTTTCTGGAGCTGCAAGCCTGGCCAGATCAAGGCCCGCACGATCGGGTTACCCTGGTTCTTCGCGCTCCACATGATGAACTCAAAGGCCAGCCCTGCCACGAGCGGGATTATGATAACGCGGGAGATAAGCATCTCTATCCACCCGTTAACCCCGAGTAAAGAGAAGATCAGGATGCTCAAAACCAGCACATATAAGACAAAGCTCGTACCGCAGCGGACATGGCTCGTGTCAAGCTCGCGGGCATTCTCAGGGATGAGCTCTTCGTTCCTTTCGTAAACTTTTATAGCCTTGTGCTCCGCTCCGTGGTAAGCAAAAAAGCGTTTGATGTCCTTACTGACCGCCGTAATCAAGAGCAGGTACACCATAAACACCAGTATTCGTAAGAACCCCTCTACAAGATTGAAGATGATAGGGTTCTCCATGCTGCTACCAAGCAAAATCCCAACACCCTTTGTCCCCAAGACAGGCGCAGCAAGGAACAGCAAAAACGCCATCACGAGCCCGAAGAGTACGGTTACCGCTATCTCTTTTTTGGAGAGATCATCCTCTTCGCCCAAAGCTATGTTGGTCGAGAGGGTCAGCGCCTTCATGCCGAGCCAGAGGGTCTCCACGAGCGAGAGGAAGCCGCGAATTATAGGGAGTCTGAAGAGCTTACTCTTTCTGGTGATCGAATGAAATGGCTCTGCCTGAACGTCCACCCTGCCTGTAGGCGTTCTGACCGCCATCCCCCAGAAGTTGGGAGAGCGCATCAAAACGCCCTCCATAACCGCCTGCCCGCCAACCCTCATGTTTACAATCCTACTTTGCGTTCTGGCGGGAGAGTCGGTCTTGGAACCGCTGCACCCTACCACCAGAGTCTACGATACGCTGCCTGCCCGTATAGAACGGGTGGCAAACCGAGCAAACTTCCAAGTTTATGTGTTCGCCCCCCGTCGAGCGCGTCTCGAAAGAATTCCCACACATGCACCGCACGACTGTACTCGTATACTCAGGATGTATACCTGTCTTCATCAAAACCTCCATATCTGACGTTCGACACTACCACCTGACACTACCACCTATTTTATTACGTATCTGGCCTGTAAAGAAAAGGTAGCCACACCTTCGTGGCCACCCGGAAAAGGCACTCTAACTGCGGACCCGCTGTAGTTCGCGGAGGAACTCGGGGTTGGCGCGGGTCTCCTTAAGCTTAGCGATGAGTAGCTCTATCTTCGCCGAGGATTCGAGGGCGTTCAAGATGCTCCGTACCTGCCAGACCCGTTGAGCCTCGGCCGGTTCCATAAGGAGCTCCTCCTTGCGGGTACCAGAATACTCGATATCGATAGCGGGGTAGACCCGCTTGTTGGCTAGCTTCCGATCTAGGTGCAGCTCCATGTTACCCGTTCCTTTGAACTCTTCGTAAATCACCTCGTCCATCCGGCTCCCCGTCTCAACGAGAGCGCTTGCGATAATAGTTAGGGATCCTCCGCTCTCGATGTTCCGCGCCGCCCCGAAGAACTTCTTCGGAGGATAAAGCGCCGCTGAATCTACACCACCCGAGAGGATGCGACCCGATGCAGGTGCTGCGAGGTTGTACGCCCTCGCGAGACGGGTGATGGAATCGAGCAAGACAACCACATCCTCGCTCTCCTCAACGAGTCGCTTCACTCGCTCGAGGAGGAGTTCCGCCACTGCAATGTGATTATCGGCGGGCTGGTCGAAGGTCGAAGAGACGACCGTGGCCTCTTTTACGCTGCGCTCCCAGTCGGTCACCTCCTCCGGACGCTCGTCGGCCAGGAGGACGAAGAGCCTAACCTCTGGGTAGTTTGCGGCGATGCTCTGCGCAATCTGCTTCAGGATGGTGGTCTTACCCGCCTTCGGCGGTGACACGATGAGGCCACGCTGGCCCTTTCCGATCGGAGCCACAAGGTCTATAACTCGCGGACCTATGTCGTTCGGCTTCCATTCTAGGCGCAGGCGCTCCATGGGGTAGAGCGGCGTAAGGTCATCGAAGTTAGACCGGTAGCGGCCCTTCTGGGGTTCGTGGTTATTTACCGACTCGATCCTAACCAAAGCCGGATACTTCTCACCCTCGCGTGCTGCACGGATCTGACCAACGATCTCATCCCCGCGCTTGAGGTTGAACCGCTTTATCTGCGAGGTCGAGACGTATACGTCGCCTTTGCCCTGGCTGTAGCCGTTCGTCCTTAAGAAGCCGAACCCGTCAGGTAACACGTCGAGGATGCCGCTCTGCGCCTGCCCGTCCTGTCGACGCTCGCCCTTCTCCGAGCGCCCCTCCCAACGCTGCTCAACCCCCCGGCTCCGCAGCTCCTGCTGGCGGTGCCGCTCGACTTCCTCCGGGGTAGCGATAGCCGTATCGGCCTCACCAAAGGGATCCACGTAGGCGGTTTGCGCATCGGCGCTGCTTGCAACTTCACCGTTGGCAGTGGTCTCGGTAGCAGCCTTCTCCGGGGCAGCAGTGGTACCTTCGCCACCGTTTGTGGTGGGCTGCTGAGCAACGGCAGCCTGCTCTGTGGCAGTCTTATAAATCAGCTCGGCCAGCTGGGGTTTGCGGTATTTGCGGTACTGCTTGATGCCAAGCTGTGATGCGATATGGTGTAGATCGCTCAAAGGTTTACGCTCAAGTGTGGATATATCCGTCATGCTCCTCAACCTCTCTTGTTTCTTGATACGAAAGCACTACTCAAGGTGCTGCACGCCTTGCTGCACGCCTGCGTTCTCAAAGCTGGAATCCCTGCGTCCCGATATCAGGCTCAAGGGCGTGGATGGTGTTTATAAATCGCACCATACGGGGCTCGGTGGCCATAACCACCGTATTCGTCCGGGCACCGCCCCGGAAGTACCTTACCCCGTGGAGGGTCTCTCCTTGCGTGATACCGGTAGCTGCGAAGATCACTTCATCGCCTCGAATGAGGTCGTCTAGAGTGAGCTTCGTCTCAGGATTGGTGAGGCCGCACTCGTTAAGCTTCTCGACTTGCGAGCGCTGGGTGGGCCACATCTTGGCCTGGATCTCGCCGCCCAAGCACTTTACCACCGCCGCGGCTAGGACACCCTCGGGCGCCCCTCCGATACCTATGATGGCGTGCAGGTCTGCCCCACGCAACCCTACGGCGATGACCGGGGTGAGATCTCCTTCGGGCCGTAGCTGAATACGTGCTCCGGTCCCTCTTATCCGCTCGATAAGATCATTATGCCTGTCTCTGTCTAAAACCGCGATCGTTATCTCAGACGGCTTGCGTCCGTTGACCTCAGCTATAGCGTGTATGTTTTCGGATACCGGCGCGTCGATGTCGATGCTACCCTTCGCCTGCGGCCCCACAATGAGCTTACTCATATACATGTCTGGCGTCCTTAGCATGCTATCCCGTGGAGAGATCGCCACCGCCGAGATGGCTCCCTGTTGTCCGCGCGTCAAAAGATGCAGCCCTTCGACCGGCTCAACCGCAAGATCCACCTCCGTATCTCCGGTGCCCAGGACATCGCCAACGCTCAGTATGCCGGGCCTGGTTTTGAGCGGCCGCATCTGGCCTCGCTCATCGCGCCGCTCCTCCCTTAAAATGGCAACCTGCCCAGAAACAGGAACTTTACACAACTCCTCCCGGAAAACCTCCGTGGCAAGCGTGTAAGCCTTCTCCGGCCTACCGCATCCCTCTAGGCGAGCCACTTCGAGGGCGACCCGCTCGGTCACGGACGCGTACTCGATGACCGGCGCAGCTACACTCCTAGGGCGCAACTCGGTCAAGCTCATAGTGGTAGGCGTTCACCCAACCTCTCATACTCGCCATGGTCTGTGCATCTTGATCACAGCTCCGCGTAGGATGCTGTTGAGATTAGCGCGAAACGGCTTGGGGACTTAGCCCGTAGCCAGTACATCGTAGTCAATATTATACACCAACCGATCTGAGCAAGCCACCTACTCATTCCCCCCAAACCTTGCGACAGCCTTTCGGGTAAGTTCCAGAAGCTCCCCCTCAAGTGCATCCCATCCGGGAAGCCCCACAGGCTCGTTATCACAGTAGAAGACAGGCTTTTCTTCTGCCACGCCCCGTCGCGTTACCACATCCACCGCTGCAGCCTTGATCTCCGTCAGGTATGCCTCTACTCCTATACCCCGCATGGACTCCAGATCTCGGGACAGCTCCTTCCGATCTGAGAGGTTCCCCGACGCTGCGACCACCTCGCAGCCGTACGTCTCCTCAAGGTACTTACAGAGAAGTGCCAGAACGGCCCGAGGTGCCGTCGATAGATAGGCCACTTTCAGATCTCGCACTTCTCCGACCGGCCGCGGTCGGAAAATCGTCGGTATCACCCGGAGATCCGGCGCGACATCGCGAGCCGCCTCTATGATACTGTCTACCTTCTTGCCGCTGGCCATCGGTTCTTCGCTCATCGTAAGGATCAAAAGGTCCGAGACGAGCAGGCGATAGACTCCCAAGAAGCCCGTCACATACTCCGGGTCCTGATGCGCCCCTGCGACGAGGATACGACCTTCGACCGTGACCGGCGGAACCGCCGCCCCCGAACCGTCGAAGATCGTCACCCCAGTCGCGAGCCTATTCGCAAGCCTCGCCCCTTCGAGCACGTTGGAGACGAAGGGTTCCCCGGAGAGACCACCGCCGCACCTGCGGCAGCCGATGGTCACCACCCGGCTCAAGGCCGCTGTCTCGTAATAATCACTCGCCGCGTGTGCGCCACGCAAGAGAGCCTCAAGCAAGAATGTGCTACCGACCTCCATCTTGTACCCGTCCACAGCCTCGGGCTTAGGCGGCCCCCCTCGGCCCATCGAAACAACTCCAGGCTCGAAACCGTTCTTCGCAAGAAGCCGGGCTAGATAACCGGAGACCGCTGTTTTTCCAACCCTTTTTCCCGTCCCAATCACGGCAAGCGAAGGTTTTGTAGAGACTGCGTGGTACCTCGGTGGCCGCAGATCGAAGTCACTTCCCTTGTAGCGGGCACCCGCTGCCAAAGCAAGCGACGCTATCCGCATCCGCTCCCGGTAGCCAATTACCGGCTCGTCTGAAAGATCCACAACTACCTCAACCGTATAAGCCTTTAGCGCCTTCTGAACCGACGAGATTGGATCTGCCGCCCTCACAAGCGGTACGCCATAATCGGTCCCTTCTCTCAGCTTTTCCGTACCACCCAAGAATGCTGCGGCCACGCCTTCGATACTCAGGGATTCTTCCACTCTCTTCATGGCATCAAGCACGACCGGCGGGTAGTGCTCGCCGTCGATCAGAAACAGCCCCCGCATGTTTACCCCTTACTCTCCGGCGAAAGGCCTCCCGCCGGAGAGCCCGTGAGGAGCCTCGGTCTTTGAGTCTATCTTCTCCTCGAAGCGTGAATATTCGTAAGTAGCGGCATTGAAGTCCACGGTCAGCTCGCGTTGCTTGAACGGGTACTTATGGAAAACCTTGACGCGGTCGTCTTCGATCTCGATAATGTTGTAGCAAGGCCGGGTGTTACCTCGAAGGCGTGTCGTGGAAGCGGTCCCAGCGTTCACAATGAACATGTTCTCGAGCCTCCAAGAGTATGGCACATGCTTATGCCCGGAGAGGACCAGATCCACCTTTAGGTCATTCAGAAGCTCTAGGACATCGCCAGCATCGAATATGATGTTCCTCTCGCGGCCCGTACCGGGGATCGGTATAAGGTGGTGGTGGATCACAAAGATCTTGAGCTTATCCCCAGCGTTCTCGAAGCAGCTTCGGATAAAGCTGTAGTGCTCACGACCCACCCGGCCATCGTTCAGGTCCGGCTCGGAGGAATCGACCCCAACCATGATCGCCTCTTCAAACTCAATGAGTGAGTAGCGCTCGCCGAAGAGCCGCTCGAAGTGGATGTAGCCTACGTTCCTGGAGTCGTGGTTGCCGGGGATTACCATGACGTTCTTACACCCGAACTGGCTCACATACTCGGCCGCCTCCTCGAACTCCTGGCGGTAGCCCGCATCCGTAAGGTCTCCAGAGACCACGACCGCCGTCGGATCATAATCGTTGATCTCCAGAATCGAACGCTCCAAAAGATCCGGTATGAAGTACGCGCTCCCGCAATGTATGTCGCTGATCTGGCAAATAATTAGATGACCATCTCTACTCACTGCAAAATCTCCTTTTTTGCAGGTAGTTTATCCTCTGCAGGCCAGTACGTGTACTGACGTTGACACCAAAATGACACCAACCGAAAGAGCTTTCGCAGATATTCTACCGGAAAAGGGCCGAATCGAGCCTCTTGGCTGCCTGTTCCTGGATCGTAGGGATGAGATCGGTGTAAGTGTCCATAGTCTGCCTAATGCTGGCGTGCCCCAGCATCTCCTGTACCTCTTTGCCCCTCGCGCCCTGCGCGAAGGAGAGGGTTGCGGCGGTGTGCCTGAGCTCCCTGAAGCCGAAGTGCTTCTCTATACCGGCCCTTGAGGCGAGGCCGTGCAAGAGCCTCAAGGACTTCCACATCGGCAGCAGTCCCCCCCACTCCTCAGTGAACACGAGTCCTGTCTCTTCGTAGGCTGGTCCGAAGCGTAGCCGTTCCTCGTTCTGGCGGGCGCGGTGTTTTCTAAGTGCTTTTGCAGTACCTAGTCCGAAGCTCACGGCGCGCGACCTCTTTGTCTTGGGATCGTCGAAGTCATAGCCCTTGCCACCATCCCTTTTAGCGCGGGTGCGTACGAGAGGTTTTTTCACCCTTACACGTCCACCGCTCTCTTCGATATTCACGTCCTCCCACCTCAAACCCAAGAGTTCACCGTGCCTCAGCCCCGTGGCAACGGCCAAAGCGTAGAGCGCCAGAAGCCTGTGCCCTTCGGCCTCGGCGGCCCCAAGTAGCAGCTTGACATCCGCTAGGGAAAGAGGCTCAACTTCACTCTTCTTGATCTGTGGCTTCGTCGTTAAGGACGCGACGTTCTGGAGCACCATTCCCCAACGTGTGGCCTGCTTCAACGCCCCGCTGGCAACGGTGTGGATCGAGAGCACGGTACTCGTCGAGAGCCCCGAGTCTAGCTTCGAGCGGTAGAGCGCCTGCAGGCGGGCAGCCGAGAGCTCGCTTAGCTTGACGTGTCCCACGGCCGGCGAAAGGTGCTTGCTGACGACACATTCGTACCTCATCAGGGTGCGCTCCTTGACACAACACCCCGTACGGAATCCGAAAGCCACCTCTGTAGGTACTGGCCGAACGTCATGTTGGTCGCGTCGAAGGCGACACCGCCATCCCTGTCGGCTATGGCTTTCACTAGCTTCGCCGCCACTTCTGCCCATGTCTTGCCATAGATAGCCTTGCGCTTCGGGCCGGAAGTCGTCTGTACCGTATAGCGGGCCATGTATCGCCCGTCCTTGCGGCGGGTAATGCTCCCCTCGCCGTTGCCACGCTTACCCATTACCGTTCTCCTTTACCTCCGCTAATCCAGGCCTCGTCTTGCCGTGATACTTGCTCACTGTCTTCTTTCCATCCCAGGTGTACGAATACCAGTAGGGGCCGTGAAGCTCTCCTTCTCTGCACCGGCGGCACTTCCCCGAGACAGCCCTACCGCACTTGACGTACTCGAGCAGATAGCGGGCATCTCCTTCTCTAAAGGAGTCGACCACTCGTGGTCGGTTTCCCTCCTTTCGCTCGGCCAAGATCCTTCTGGCCCGGTCTATCAGGCTCTGTAGCTCTTGGGTTGAAAGCTCTTCGAGGCTCGACACGCTCCTCCTTCATCTATAATCCTATGTATGTATACATATATTATGCCACATACCCCACCGACACGCAACCCTCTAACTCTTAAGGAAGTCCCTAGAGAGTTGTGTGTATAGACGGGGGGCTTACCCTATTGCTTGCCATGAGCACGCTTGTAACACTGCAGCGGCTTCGCTTGCTTAATAGTAGAGTCTTCTCGGAAACCGAGTGGGCATAAGCAAAGCCGGAGTCCTTACTCAAGGGCTCCAGCCCTTTTCTGGGTTGATTAAGGACTGTTTCCAGGAGTATTCCAGGATGTTCGCAAGTTGTTCGCAGGTTGTTTCTGGGGTAGGTAGCGCATCTTTCATGGGGATGCTAGCGTCTAGAGAGTATGAGATGGGAGGATAGATGTGAATGAACCCCTAGCCATGCGCTGGCCCCTACCTACCTGCCATAGTTAGGGCGTCGGAACGTAGAAAGAAAGGGGTCAAAATCGGTCAGCTTATTCTTTTTGGTTCTAGGCTTGGTTGCTGGCGCTGTGCACGTCCATCTGGATAAGCAACCCCGAACAAAAGGACGGGTAGCGGAGGTCTCCCTGCTGTGGTTCCTCGTGACATGGGTTGGGGTCAACGGTGTTTTTGCCTTCATAGATGCGACCGCAGCATCCATCGGCTGGCCTGCGGGCAATCCCTTCCAGAGCGAAGTGACCGTGGCGAACCTAGTCGTAGGTGTTCTGGGTATCCTCTCCTTCTGGATGAGGGGAAACTTCTGGGTTGCTACCGTGATTGCCTTCTCCGTTTGGTGGTTGGGCGATTCCTTGGTTCACATCAGGAGTATAGCGGTCGAAGCAAACTACGCTCCTAACAACGCAGGGGTGACATTTTACCTGGATATCCTAGAGCCGCTGATGCTCATCGCCCTGCTGGTTTACTACCTCTATGTAAAAAGACACGAGCTGGGGATGAGCCGTACGGAACGGCCTACGAGACAAGTTGTATAGCTGGTAAGTCTAGAGGGATGGGGGCAGCGACCCGTCCCTTTTCTTGCAACCGTTTGTAATTTTGGTTCAGACTTTGTAATTTAGGTTCAAAGTCGAATTTAGGTGCAACGCCCCCTGCGCCCTAAAAACATGGCCGACATTCTACCGTCCGCAGAAGCGCCGATTCGGCTTATTTACGCCGCTTTCCACCCATTAGCGACATTCCGCGAACTGAGTTGCGCGAACTGGCAAAACAGCTGACAGGCTACCCGTCACTCGCTATAGGAGAAGCAAACTTAGCCCTCCAGAGACAGATTCAACCCTGTCTCTTATCAAACACGTTCTTAGAGCATCTTCTATTTCTATCTGCTAGATTACGTTACCCGAATTCATTACATGTGCAGATGATGATCGTCAACGCCGTGATCCGAGGCGCTCGGCTCCGTGTGTCCGGGGTCGGTGAGGCTAGGATCATGAAAGTCATGCCCGCTCGTCGTGCTCGGGTCCGTGACGCCGCTTGTCTCCACGGGGCTTTGTGGGTGCGTCGTGAGCCCCATATCGTGCGTGACCTGGTCGAGCGAGCTCGGATCCTGCTCGAGGGCGTGGGCGAGGTCGGGGTTTTGGTTGACCGCGTTAACCAGATGCGGGTTCTGCTGGATCTGATCGACCAAACCGTGATCGAGGGTTGGTCCCGGAGCGGTCGGGTCGAGCAGGTCGGGGTGGAGGGTAGAACCCGACGAGGTCGAATCGAACGGGTTCGACTGCGTGAGGTGGGTGTTGGGGCCGTCGGCCTGAGACTGTTGGGGCGTCGTGGGGGAGCCGGCCTGAGGCATGCTGCCCGCGTTAGCGTCCGGTGCGGCGGAGTCGTTGCTAAGCCCAGCGAAGTGTATGACCTCCGGGGCATCGTTAGCGGAGCCGCCATAGTCAGTATTGTCATCAGGACCCGACGTGGGGATCGTGCTATGCGGAGCGGGGCCTACGGGGTCCGGAGTTGTCTGAGTACCACTGCCCGTCGTAGGGTCCGTCGTGGGGGTCGTGCTATGCGGAGCGGGGCCTACGGGGTCCGGAGTTGTCTGAGTGCCGCTGCCTGTCGAGGAGGTTGGCTGAGTGCCGCTGCCCGTCGAGGGGGTTGTCTGAGTACCACTGCCCGACGTGGGGTCCGTGCTATGCGGAGCGGGGCCTACGGGGTCCGGAGTTGTCTGAGTACCACTGCCCGTCGTAGGGTCCGTCGTGGAGGTCGTGCTATGCGGAGCGGGGCCTACGGGGCCCGTCGAGGGGGTGTCCGGAGGAGGAGGAACAGGCTCGTGTCCACCGGAAGGGTCCGGAGGCTGGGGGAAACCCGGCTGAGGAAATTCGGCGCCACCATAGTCAACATTGGGGTCAGACCAAGGCCCGTCGACGGGGAGGTTCTGGACGGAGTGGTCGGGCAACGTCGTCGCGTCCCCGGTGAGGATGTCGCGCGTGGACGGGTCGAGGTCGCCCCACCTCACCCCGCTGTCGACGGGGAGGTCGCCGGGGAGGGGGATGTCGTGCAAGTCGGTGTGGAGGATGTTGGGGTCGATGAACGGCGGCGAGTCGGGGTTGTCGTGCCACTGCTCGTTGGGGTCGGCGGGGGGGTTGGCGGAGGCGGTGGGGAGGGGGATGTTCTGCCACGTCACGTTCGAGTCGTCGTCGTACGAGGCGTCGGAGCTGTCGGAGTCGTCGTACAGTAACTCCTGAGGGTTGCCGTCCAGATCGGTCCAGCGATCCGTCCAGGCACCGTCGCCAACCGCTGTTACGGAGTGCTTGGTGCCGTCGTCACCACCGTCGTACGTTATGTCGTTAATCATCTGGTGGTACGGATCAGCATTTTCTGGACGCGTCCACTCCCACACCCTACCGTACTGATCCGTGGACTGAAAGTGGTACTTACCGTCTTCAGGCCAGTATTGTCCGTAGGTGTCCGAAAACTGGATCCCTGGCACGGCAGGCGGCCAGTTAATGTCGAAGGGAGGGCCGGTCACATAGTCACCGGGGCCCCGGCCTTGGTATATTCCGGAGTCGGTACCCGGCCTCCCACCATATGGGCCGGGGTCGGCGGGTTGTGGGAAATCAGACTTGGGCATCTGCTTCTCCTTTCTTTGGGAGCCCCATTTCCTTATGTGCGAGAGGCTCCTTCGTTTTGCTCTCTGAGTACACGGTAGACAAAGACTTCTAAAGCTACATCAGCTAAGAGGTTGGTTTGTAGATCAACCGATCGGTTGACTATCACAGCACAAAGTGTTGCAAGCGTCCTTTCCCTGCCCCATTGGCTATTGTGCGGGGCGCCACCTCCTTCTACGAAGCGAGGCTCGTCAGCTTCGCCTATTTGCTAGGAATATTACTATGCCAGTGAAGGGGGAGGGTGTCAAGGGGTAAGGCGAACTACAAGCTCAACACCGTTACTAAACCCAAACCAAGCACGCCTATAGAATCAGCCATGCCATCATATTTCCCGTCGTTGGTGAGGTCGTTGTCTAGGACGCTTCTCTCATAGAGATGCTTGTCTGTAACTGCCAAAAGCGATGATGAGCTTGACAAACTCCTCTCACCATCTCCAAAAATGCTATTAGGGGACTCACCGAGGATGATGTCGAGCTAGTAGGCGGAAGTTCGCTGTGGTTGGTCCTGAAGAACACCCTCAGCAGCAGCCAAGAGGGGCATAACGGCGCCTCCTCCTGTGGCGAGGGCAATGAAGGCTACCACGAGTGCCGGTATGAACTTCACGTGCTTCTCTTCCCAATGCCCCTTTGTATCCATACGTATTATATGCAGGATGTCTAGATAAAGGCAATACTCAGGGATAGCATCTGTTCGTAGTAGTAATGAAGCGAAGAGCTTACGTCTAGCAACCAGGAAGTGGAAGGCGAGTTACTTCTCTTGACCTGGTTGTCTAGAAGAGAACTACTGGCATTTTATCTATGAGCCAGGATCTGGGTCGCTTGAACTTACTTAGCTCCGTTACTTAAGGGCATGAAGAAGACAGGAGTTGTTATCTGTAAGGACCATAGCCTCTTTGATCAACCGAACGGTAGATATGAAAGTTAGTATAACGAAGCCCGGCCTGGCGCGTGCCGAGGCGTCGCCGATCAGAGTTAGAAGTGGCGCTCACATCCTGTCCGGTGCGTTCACTCCCAAGAGATTCAAGCCGGCAGCGAGCACAGCCTTGGTCCCCGCACACAAGGCGAGCCTGCGTTGCCTCAATTCTTTGTCCTCCACCAAGACCTGGTGCACGGTATAGAACCTGTGAAAGCGCGTCGCTAAAGCCTCAAGATAGGTCGGCAGATGGTGTACCTCCTTGCGGGCTGCCGCACCCTCTACCACCCGTGGGAAGTCGAACAGCTCCAGAAGCAGCGCTCGCTCCTCGGGTGAAAAGATGCCAGGCGGCACGCCCTCTACAGCCTCCGGTCGCAGTCCACCCTGGCGGAAGATGCTCGCGAT
>JAFAPF010000086.1 GCA_019247245.1 Rubrobacter sp.
GGTTCTCGGCGGCCGGAACCCTAATACTCATCGCGAGCGTCATCGCGGTCGCCGTGCTGCGGGTCGGGCCGGTCAGGGCCCTGAGGATCTACGGGAGGACGTTGAACCAGCTCAAGTGGGCCATCCTGACGATAGCCGCCATCCTGGGGCTGGGGTACCTGTTCAACTACTCGGGCCTGACCTACACTTTGGGCCTGGCGTTCGCCGCCACCGACGCCCTCTTCCCGTTCTTCGCCCCGTTCATCGGGTGGCTCGGGGTGGCGCTCACGGGCTCGGACACCTCCTCGAACGCCCTCTTCGCCAACCTGCAGAAGACCACGGCGACTCAGCTGGGGCTGAGTCCGGTCCTGGCCGTGGGGTCCAACTCCTCGGGCGGCGTTTTGGGGAAGATGATCAGCCCGCAGAACCTGGCCGTCGGTACGAGCTCGACGGGTCTCACGGGCAAAGAGGGCGACCTCTTCCGGCTGGTCCTGAAGTGGTCCATCGGCCTCACGGTCGTGATGGCGATCCTGGTAACCCTCCAGGCTTACGTGTTGACGTTCATGATCCCCGGCGGCTAGCACCTCGCCTGCTGCAGAAAGGCCGAGACGTGCGCCCTCCAGATGGCGTAGTTGATCGCTGCTGCCTCGTTCAGCCGTTCCTATGTTGACTGGCCCACCACTTCCGGGGGTACGCATCCGAGAAGATCCCCTATGCCATAGACCGCTACACTAACGAGGCTGCGCGCTTGTACAAGGTCATGAACACCCGCCTCTTCGAAGTCAGCTACTTTGCTGGCGAGGAGTACTCGATAGTGGATGTGGCCATCTACCCGTGGGTGGCTTCTCGCGAAAGGCAGGGGCAGAGGATGGAGGATTACCCGAGCCTTAAGCGCTGGTATGAAGGCGTGGGGGGCGCGTACTGCAGTTCGTCGGGCGATGGAGGTGGGGGAGAAGCCCAGGCGTCCAATCGAGGACCTCGATGAAGAGGCACGGGATGTGCTGTTTGGAAGAAAAGGTCGCACCCGAGAATAATCGGATAGCGTGAAAGAGGTGTCCCGTCAAACATGCAGCTCCAACTACAATGTGGCCAAGCTACTGAAAGGAGGCGCGGCGCGGTCCGCTTCACCATAGACTAAAGCCCGCGCGGCAGAACGTGAGCAACATATTAAAGGAACAGCTTAGAGGCTAGACAGAAGATGCTCCTCAGAGGGTAGCTTGTAAGCTCCGGCTCCCGTGGAAGTTGATCGTCGGCCCTGCGGAACTACCGGCTGCTAGATACTAAAGCTTCTGAGATACGCTTCCGCGCCCTGCTAACCGACGGCGCTAAAGAGGTGCGCTTCGAGCGTGGGGTAGACGGTTAGAAAGCTAAGGAAGCAATAGAGAAAGGTGGCGGAGCGCAGGTGCTAACCGGATCATTAATGCGTGACCTTAAGGGCAGAGCGTGTCTGTCTTCAGGTGCCCACTCCTTGATAACGATCCAGACTATCGGAAAGAGCCCGAACGCTGCCCCCAAGAGCGTAGAGTTCAGCGCAAGGCCCACTGGCATTCCGTACACGACCAGCGCGATCACGAAGGCCGTCGCCAGGGACGCCAGGGACGCCCACTGCGCCGCCACCCGCAAGACCGCCAGCAGCACGAACAGCACCGCTATGGGAATAATGGCCACCAGCGTAGAGAGCACCAGGCTCCCCGCTACCGGCTCGTAAACCTGCTGGAACACTAAACGCACCTCCCCTAAAAGTCGTCCGTTTTTCGCTCACGTCAACCTGACCGGAGCGGTAGTCGTGTCCGTGGCAATCTCGGCGGTCGCCCACGTCGAGCCTTTACCACCGTGAGATCACCACCTTCCTCTCGGTGTAGAACTCCACCCCGTCGCGGCCGGTGGCGTGCAGGTCCCCGAAGAAGGAATCCTTCCAGCCGGTAAACGGGAAGTAGGCCACAGGCGCCGGCACGCTGACGTTCACCCCGATCATGCCGCACTCGACCTCCCGCCTGAACTTCCTCGCTGCTGCGCCGTCCTGGGTAAAAATGGCCGCCGCGTTGCCGTACCTGGACTCGTTGATAGTACGTATGGCATCCTCCATG
>JAFAPF010000396.1 GCA_019247245.1 Rubrobacter sp.
CCCGAAGACCTCCTCGGCCTTCGTGTGCGGGACGCCCCGACCCACCGCTCGTCCGACGAACTCCCGCCAGATCTCCTCCATAGTGCCCACCCCCCCGTCCTTGGTCATGGCCCTCCTTATGAGATCGCCTTCGGTCAGAGAGAACCCGGCCACCGCGTGGGCCACCTCGAGGACCTGCTCCTGGAAGATCAGAACGCCATAGGTAGGCTTCAGGATCTCCTTTAGCTCTTGAAGCAGCACGTGGTAAGGTTGCTGGCTGTTCCTCCTGAGCACGTAGGGCGTGACCAGATCTCCCCGAACCGGTCCGGGCCTGAAGAGCGAGATCTGGGCCACTAGGTCTGAGAACCTTCTTGGCTTGAGGCGGACCGAGAGGTGCATCTGCCCTGGGGATTCCAGTTGGAACATTCCTACGTTCTTGCCGCTCTTGATGAGCCGGTAGGTTTTCTTGTCTTCAGGTGGTGGACTGAGGGGGTCCATCTTCCTACCTAGCCTCTTTGAGGCCAGCTCACCGGCCTTGCGCAGAGCTGTATGCATCTTCAAGCCCAATAGATCGAGCTTCGGTAAGCCGACGTATTCGAGATCATCCTTATCGTATTGGCATCTGAGTAACCCAGGCTTGCCCGAAGGCTCCAGCGGGACGAGCTCCGAAAGACGGTTCTTTTCGTTGCCGAAGACGAGCCCCCCGAGGTGGGTCCCGGCTTGGTGGTATCGTCCGCGGAGACGCAAGGAGAGGTCCAAAAGGAGCCGGTGCTTTTCCTTATCCCGGAGGGGATGGCCCCTCATGGCGGGCTCGGAGAGTGCCTCCTCACAGGTTTGGGTCCTGCTCGGCACGTAGCGGGAGAGAGCGTTTATCTCTTCCGACGCATGGCCGAGAGCTCTCGCGACGACCCTCACGGCCCCTCGTAGGGAAAGGGTGTTGGCGGTGGCAGCGACGGCAACCCCGTACCGGTCATACCTGCGGATCAGCTCGTCGCGCACCTCGTCCCTTCCTTCCGAGTCTAGGTCCAGGTCGATATCCGGAGGGTCTTCTCGGCGTTCGTGGAGGAAGCGTTCGAAGGGTAGTCGGTTGGAAAAGGGCTCTGGTTGGGTGAGCCCTAGGCAGTAGGCGACCAGCGAGTTCGCCGCGCTTCCCCTCCCCGTTACGGGGATACCGTTCTCTTCGGCGATCTTCTTGGCTTCGTGGGCCACCAGGAAATAAGAAGAGAACCCTAATGAATCGATGCATGAGAGCTCCCTGCAGAGCCTGCGTCGAACCCTTTCCTCCAGCCTCCCGTACCTCTTCCTGGCACCCTCGACGGTCAACTGGGTCAACCTCTTCTCCGGCGTCTCTCCTTCAGGTAGTTGCACAGTCGGCATGTGCAGCTGCCCCGAAAGCTTCACCATCCCGGCACATCTCTCTGAAGCCACCACTGTGTTCTGTATGGCCTTAGGGTAATCGCGGAAGAGCCTCTCTATCTTCTCCGGCGGTTTCAGGTAGAGCCTATCGGTAGGCCTGTACCCAGGACCGGGCAGCGACGATAGGTTCGATGCGGCAACGAGAACCTCGTGAAGACGGTGGTCTTCGGGCTTGAGGTACGTTACCTCATTGGTTGCCAATATCGGGACTCTCTGCTCTTGAGCGAAGAGGGCTATCCTCCTGAGCCTCCTTCGGCTTCCGGCGGTCTCGTCATCGGTCAGCTCTACGAACACACCTTCTCGCCCGAAGGCCTCAAGGAGGCGCCTTAGTACCTCCTTGGCTCGCGAAACCTTCCCGGAGAGGACAAGATGATGAGGCAGGTGCCCAAAAGGGATAGCCCCGGTGAGACAAACCAGACCCTCAGCATGCTCAAGAAGGGAACGCAGAGGACAGAGGGGCTTGCGTCTGTTCTTAGCCACACCGATAAGAGGTGATTAGCTTCGAGAGCGACCGGTAGCCCTTCGTGCCCTCCGCCAGCAGGACCAGGTGCCCTCCGCCCTCCGTACTTACCTCCGCCCCCACTATCGGAGAGACGCCTAGCTCTCCGGTAGCCTTCAAGAATCTGGGGACGCCGTAAAACCCGTCGCGATCGGTTAGGGCTAGGTTCTTCGTGTTCATCGTTGCAGCGGCCTCCGCCAGTTCTTCCGGGGTCGAGGTTCCGAATCCGTAGGAGAAGCCGCTACGCACGTGCAGATGCGTGAACTCCCTGCTCTTCACGGTCTCAATCGACCACACTCACAAGAAACCACCCCCCGGATCGCTCCAGGGCTAGATCGACGGTAAGCCCGCCAGAGAGTAGAGCCCTGAAGATAAGCCTGTCCTTACACCGCTCCTCGTCCCACCATCTACCAACCTCCCTCCAGCGATCCAGGACTTCAACCACCCGTCGTTTCCTCCAGAAGCACCTTCTTACGCTTTGAAGCCTCACAAGCTCCACCCGTCCGCCGGAGTTTCTTAGCTCAATAGGCTCCTCGAGGACGTGTGCGGCTTGCCCTGCACGCGCTTCGAGCTGCGATGCCAGAGAAAGCCAGGGAGCTTCTAGAAGGTGCTTGGCCACTGCCCGCTTGGAGGCGGGGGTAGGAAATAGAGGGCAATAATATACTTGACTCACCAAATTCTGGTATAATGTCTTTATGGACGCCAATGGTCAGCCTCAAACTCTTGTAGATGCTATCCGATACTTTTCAGACTTAGACGTTGCCACTGCGTATGTTGCAAAGCTCCGTTGGCCAGATGGTCCTGTTTGTCCGGCGTGTGGACTGGTGGATAAGAACCACTACTACCTCAAAACTCGTCGCCTATGGAAGTGTCGAGCTTGCAAGAAGCAGTTCTCAGTTAAGGTTGGAACTATCTTCGAGGATTCTGCAATAGGATTAGACAAGTGGTTAGCTGCTATCTGGATGCTCGGCAATTGCAGGAATGGAGTTAGTTCTTACGAGCTGCACCGAACTATAGGCATTACCCAGAAAAGCGCGTGGTTCGTGCTGCACCGGATTAGGGCTGCTATGCACAGTGGAACCTTTGAGAGGCTTTCTGGCGAAGTGGAAGTAGATGAAACCTTTATCGGTGGTAAGGCTCGCAATATGCACAAGAGTAAGCGCGAGGAGAAGATAAAGGGGAGCGGTGCATCCGGCAAGGTGGCAGTCATGGGATTACTGGAGCGCCACGGCGAAGTCAGAACCAAGGTCATACCGGATATTAAGAGACGCACTCTTCAAGTTGAAGTTCGTAAGAATGTTGAGCCTGGCTCTGAGATCTACACGGACGCCTTGAAGTCTTACGAGGGCCTAGATCCCGAGTACGTACACCAAGTTGTAGACCACGCAGAGCAGTATGCAGCGGGCAAGATTCACACCAACACTTTGGAAAACTTCTGGAGCTTGCTCAAGCGTTGCTTTCACGGAACCTACGTTAGTGCTGAACCATTCCACTTGTTCCGGTATCTGGACGAAGAGGCGTTTCGCTTTAACAACCGTAAGGACAGTGATGCTGGCAGGTTCTCCAAGATAGCTAAGTCCGTTGCGGGGCGTCGCCTAACCTACGCAGAGTTGACCGGCGAAACGGCATCCAGTTGAAGAAAAACGCGCGGTAAACGCGTGACTGAGCGTAGCGATTTTCGCTAGCTTTTGTTCAGCTGTTTGAGCGCATTTCCGGTGCCTGTCAAGGGATTTTGCCAATTTTTGTAATTTCGGCACCTTTGGGTGTGTCAAAAACATTATCACCCAAGTACAATGTTTTGGAAAGCTCTTGACAAACGAGCGGTTCTGTGCTTGCAGCCTAGTATGCCGTTTGGCAGGGGATTTGCGATAGAGAGTAGGTGATGTGGTGTGAGCAGAGTACGTGGACACGAGTGGCAGGACTTGACTTTTGGTTCGGATGACCAAGAGTCCAGAGAACGCCTGCGCGAGCTGATACTCTTTATCGCTGAAAGGTGTCAGGATGACCCGAGGTTTGGGGCGACCAAGCTAGCCAAAATCCTTTATCGTGCGGACTTTATGTCTTTTGCTAGGTATGGAGAGCCCATCACCGGTACCGAATACCAGAAACTTCCAAAAGGGCCAGTACCCACAGCTGTAGCAGCCTTAAGACACGAGATGATGAAAAATGGCGAAATTGTCATGACTAAAGAGGGGTATAGCCCTTATCTTCGGGACCGTGTTATTCCCCTAAGGGAAGCAAACCTCGATAAATTCAAGGCGCGTGACATTGCGCTGGTGGACGGGGTTATCCGAATGTTCTATGGAGCTACCGCTGCGGAGGTAAGTGAATTTACACATGACCGCGCTTGGGAAGCTGCTGAACTTTACGAGCGTATCCCGTATGAAGCAGTCTTTGTGTCTGATGAAGAGCTAACCGAACACGACATCGCTGTGGCACATGAGATGATTGCCGAATACGAGGAATACGAGCGGGCCAAAAACAAGTAGGACGTGTAATCAGAACGCTCGTAGAAAGCGAACTGTATACCAAGCAATGTGACCGCATTGTGAGCACGTACTACCGAGCGGTCGAGCCACTTCGGGGTCTCACTAACACGATAAGCAGGTACCCAGAGGTTTTTGACGTAGTGCCAGGAAATGAACAATATCAACTAGCCAAGTCCGACAGCTTCGCAAGGCCGAGCGGCATAGTTGCTAGGTTGAGGATCGTCTTTCAAATATTGGACGAAGACCGAGTACTGCTTGCAGCGATAAGCGCAGAAGAGGAGGACGAGCCTTATGAGGGATTCTGAGGATAGACGTTCTGAGTCACCTACCCCCTTCCAGCGATTTGAGGAATTAACCAAGCGCTTGCTGGCTGTCCCCAAGAAAGAGGCGGATGCCAAGGCGAAAGAACTTAAGGGGCGCAGAAGAAACAACAAACCATGTTGACTACTGAAAAGAAGGGGGTCGCAAACGACCCCCTTCGGCTGCGCAGTTAGTGTTGTGCTAGAGTTCTAAACCTAGAGGAGGAATCTACTTCCTCTTCTCAACGATCGTGGTTTTTGGGTGGCGCTGGGCAGTCGCCTGGGTCACGAAGCGTCCGGTGATAGCGGACCGTGGCCTGCCACCCGAAGACCCTTTCTTCTTGCTCATTTAGTCACCTCCTCTCCTAGAGAGTCGTGCGTGTGCGACTTAACTAGTCTTCGGTAGAGCGGCGGTGGCCGCGAACCTGCTGCCGCTTACCGTTGACCTTACGGGTATAGCCCTTGACAGGCACAATTTTCTTACCGCTCTTTGTCTTTGCTATAGCTCTCACCTCCTTTCCACTATCCCGGCACAGCCTGCGAGGAGTATACCAGGGATTATGGCTTAGTATCGCTCAAGATGGATATAGATGGGTTAAGGTGGCTACTTACATAGCTTGGTACTATAATAAGTAGTTCCGAGCGTGTTGCTATGAGTCAGGGAAAGGAGGGAATGGTGGATACACTGACGAAAGAAGTGTTGAATGTAGAAGAGGCTGCCGAATTTTTGGGATTTGCTCCGTACACTATACGCGAGAAGGCAAGGGAAGGAGAAATACCGGCTCGTAAAATAGGTAGAGAATGGCGGTTTTCCCGCCGGATGCTTTTGGAATGGCTAGAGTGTGGTAGCACCCCGAAAGCGCCAACCTGAAGTACTTCTGAAGCTTTTTGGTGAAGAGGGGCAGGACATTCACATCCTGCCCCTCTTCACGTGCATTAGCCGGTTTGGTGAGTCAAGTATATTATTGCCCTTTGTTTTGCCAATAGGCGCACCTGGATAAATGGCAAAGATGCTCTACACCTTATCCTCTAGTTTCCTCTACTTGTGTGTGCAGGAACAAACATAATACTTTGCGTCGTGACCCTCTGTTACATCCACCCGCGAGCGCTATAAGGCCGGAGTTGCGCTGAAGAAGAGCCCTCTTTTGCCTCTTTCTTAGCTGGTTTCTTTTGCATAGGAACTCTTATATCCTCATCCACGGCTGCTTGCTTAATAAGCTGCTCCACGACCGCGTTCTCTGAAAGCTCCCACCGCTCAGATAGGGCTCGTAGCCTGGCCGCTAACTTCTCAGATAGCCGGAACGACCTCACTTGCTTCATTGCCGCTTCCTCCTCGAATTACGATGTAATAGCCGTATCCGACCGGACTTATGGTAAATACGGTGGTTGCTCTGGGTCGTCGTTCAGATCGTCGAGAGGCTCTATGTCAGGGTCACTCTGTGCTTCTTCAAGTAACTCACGCGTTTGTTGTAGATGCACCCGGGCCTGCTCTATGTGCTCGAAGGCTTGCCGCCTTAGGTGGCGGTTGTACTGCAAGAGCTGTTGCGTATCCGCCACATGGGCGCGCAGTTGCTCAGTTTCTTGGCCAACCTCTTCCAGGAGTTTGCGAGAAACGGCGTCCATGGTCACCCGGCAAACCACCTCCGCCACCAGGATGGCCGCTGCTCATCTGGATGGCCGTTAACTACCCTCACCCGTACCCTCGGCGGGCGTCTCAGGGCGTTCTGAGGGCTCTGCGGGTGTCTCCCTAGCGGGCTCCAGCTCTGGGATGCACTGGGCCATGGCCCTAATGATGGCGTCCTTACGCCTGGCTTCTTCTTCGCGCATTTCGCGGGTAAGCCTGAGTTCTTCCCTAAGGAACTTCACTTCCGCTTGGAGGGCCTCTACCACTTGGGAGGTTTGGTCGCTGTTAGGTTGCGTTCGTTCGGCGTTAGGTTGTGTTTGGTCGCTCTCCACTGAGGAAGGGTCGAGTAGGATGTAGACCGTGTTTTCCTCTTTAACATGAGCTAAAGTACCACGCCTGATTCGCATCCGTACGGCCTCGGCACTTAGCCCGAGTACGTCGGCAGCCTGGGCAATGGTGTAACGCGTTAGGTTGGCCGTTTGGTCGCTGTTAATTTCCATTAGGTCGTAGCCTAGCGCCTCTGTGCCGAGGGTAACAGGGCAATATCCAGCGAAGCGCAACATCTCGTTGAAACGCCCCAATACGCACGCAACGCGTAGTGTATTTGTACATGCACCTTACGGTCAGGCCCTTTTTGGCATGTGTGGGCTAGGACCACCGTGGGTACGGGATGAGACGTTACCGGTTAAGAGTGCCGGACTTACCTGTCTCGGATTTACCCGCCTATATCTCTACCGGCGCTGTCTCAGCGATCTTCCACTGCCTGGGTCTCCCTTTGCCCTTAGCGCATTGGGGTTCAGCGGCCCTCCAGAAGCTGTAACCTGGCGCAGCTCCGGTCTA
>JAFAPF010000407.1 GCA_019247245.1 Rubrobacter sp.
AATACCGGGTGCAGCTAGGAAGGGCCCGCCCCACACGAGGCACGAGGATCTTAATAATATTGTCCTAAGGGGTCGTTAGCTTCAACCTTTGCTGCACTCTATGATATATTCAACGGCCGCCCGGTAACCGCAGGCGCCCATGCCGGCGAGGACTGCGTCCACCGCCGCCGAGATTACTGAGGCGCGCCTCCACTCCTCCCTGGCATGAACGTTCGAAAGATGAACCTCCACCTTCGGTATGTCCACCGCTTTGAGCGCATCGTGAAGAGCGTAGGAATAATGGGTCCAGGCACCAGGGTTTATTACTAGGCCGGAAAAGCCAGTGGACTCCCGGATAAATCCGACCATCTCGCCCTCATGGTCTGTCTGCCTAAACTCAAAGCTTACACTTTGAAACCCATGCCTCAGAATGCTTTCTATATCATTTAGGGTTAAGGTTCCATAGATCTCTGGCTGCCGGTGGCCGAGGGTTCCCAGGTTAACGCCGTTGAGAATGAAAATCCTAAGACTCAAGGATGGCCTCTATCGCTCGGCGGACTAGGGTGTCTCGGACCAGCACGTCTCGCAGGGGGCGCCCTACGTCCTCGAGGAGAACGAACCGATATTCGTAAGGTTGGTCAGAGGTTCGGCGTTTTTTATCACGCCCTACAGCCTTCAGCACTGATTGGACGTCGACGGCGGGGGCTTTGAGCGGCAAGCCGGCAGCGCTGAGCAGATCTTCGTGTACCTCCAAGAGGTCGGTCCTGAAGATCTCACGGGAGAGTCGGGCAGCGCCGAGCATCCCGGCAGCGACGGCTGCGCCATGAGGTAAATCGTAGGTGGCCGCCGCTTCCAGACCGTGGCCTATGGTGTGGCCGTAATTGAGGATGGAGCGGAGGCCAACCTCACGCTCATCTGCGGCGACCACAGCAGCCTTCACGCGCACGGAGTGTACGATCAAGGCTTGCAGGGCCCCTGTATCGCCGGTGCGCGCGGGCGCCAAGAAGCGCCAGAGATCCTCAAAGAACTTGCCTCCGGTAAGGAGGCCCATCTTAACGACCTCAGCGAGGCCATGTGAGATCTCGCGTGGGGGGAGGGTATCGACCCAGTCGAGGTTCGCCGCCACGAGGCAAGGTTGCAAGAAGGCGCCTATTAGGTTCTTACCTTCCGGGAGGTCCAAGCCGACCTTGCCTCCCACGGAACTATCAACCATCGAAAGCAGTGAGGTTGGCAGTTGGACAAGGTTTACGCCCCGCATGTAGCTGCTGGCGACGAACCCACCCAGATCTCCTACCACCCCACCCCCGAGAGCGAAGAGCGTCCCCCCACGGGGCAGCCCTGCCCGGGCAAGCCTGCGCACTACCTCTTCGTAGATCGAAAGGCTCTTCGATGCCTCGCCCGCAGGTACCTTGACCGTATCGATCAGCTCCCATCCTCCTTTCTTTAACGCTTCGGCCACGGAGGTAGCGTGAAGCGGTCCCACCGTAGAATCGGTGAGGAGGACGCCGACACCGGGCGGTAGCGCACCCGAAACAGCCTCCGTCAGGTCCAGAGCCGGCGCGACGAGGACCTCATAAGGTACCATCGCGGCAACCGTCACGCTGCTTCTATTCAAGCGTTGCGAAGCCACTCAATTATCTCGTTGGCGATTTGGCAGGGAGAGCGGTTGTCGGGCTCTATCTGGAGCGAGGCGACCTCAAGATAGTAGGGGAGGCGCTCAGCGTACCGACGAGTGAAATCCTCGAAACTAACACCCCGAAGAGGTCGCCCGGGACCACGGGTCCTCCGGTACAAAACGTCAGCGTCTTCCCATAAAAACACGGTCGCGACTTCCATGAGTCGCGACCGATTGCGGGGCTCTATGACCACGCCACCACCGCAAGACACCACCCTCTCGGCGATTTCGTCGAGGGCATAGAGTAGTTCTCGACGCTCAAGATCGCGGAAGAAAGGCTCCCCGGAGGCTTCGAATAACTCTGGGATCGGAAGTCCCACCCTCTCTTCGATCCTACGGTCGAGGTCGATGAACTCCCAGCTGAGGATCTTCGCTACGGTGTATCCCACCGTGCTCTTGCCGCTGCCCATATAACCGACGATGGCCAACGGTCCCGTCAAGCTCAGGCAAGCCTCTCGGTCTCGCTTCCGACGGGCCCCTTTCGGAGGCGCGACCGGTAAGAGTCGTAGGCAGCATGGAGATCGGTCATATTATCGGCACCAAACTTCTCCAGGAACGCCTCAGCAAGGATGATCGCGACCATCGCCTCGCCGATCACCGCAGCGGCGGGCACGGCGGAAGTGTCCGCTCGCTCCCGGAAGGCGCGCGAGGGCTCGTAGGTCGAAAGGTCCACGGTGCGCAGCGCTTTGGCGATCGTGGAGATAGGCTTCATCGCCGCTGCGACTACGACGGTCTCGCCATTGGTCATGCCACCCTCGAGCCCGCCGAGGCGGTTGCTCGAGCGCACCAGGCGGCCACCCTCCAGGAGTATCTCGTCCTGTACCTCGCTCGATCGCCTCCTCGCGACCTCAAATCCCGAGCCGATCTCCACGCCCTTTATGGCGTTAATGGACATGACCGCGTGGGCGAGCTTGGCATCGAGCTTGTCTCGCCAATCCACGTAAGATCCCAAACCAGGCGGGCACCCCTCTGCCACCACGACAAACTCCCCGCCCAAAGCGTCCCTGGCATAGCGGGCCGCATTGATCTCCGCCTTCATCCTAGCAGTGGCCTCCTCGTCCGGACAACGCACCTCGGACTCATCAGCCGTTGCCGCAAGGAACGCGGCCCGCTCTTTATTGTAAGTGGCGGCCCCAATCCTGTATACTGCGCTGTTTATGGCGATGCCGAACTCCTCAAGAAGCTTCCTCGCTACGCCGCCGGCAGCGACCCGGGCCGTCGTCTCCCGGGCACTAGATCGTTCGAGCACGTTCCTCAAATCGTCGAAGGCGTACTTTTGCATCCCAGCGAGGTCGGCATGGCCGGGCCTGGGAAGCGTGATCTTTTTGGCAGGCTTCTCGGGAGGGTGCGGAGTCATCCGATCCTCCCAGTTAGCGTAGTCCCTGTTGCGAATGAGCATTGCGATCGGCGACCCGAGCGTGTACCCGTGTCGCACGCCACCCAAAAACTCGACTTCATCCTTCTCTATCTTCTGACGTCCACCACGCCCGTACCCCTTCTGCCTCCGGGCGAGGTCCCTATTGATATCCCCGGCAACAAGGCCAAGCCCTGCCGGCACCCCATGTACCAACACAACCTCAGCGGGCCCATGCGATTCCCCCGCCGTAGAAAAACCTAACCTCACCGCTGTGTCCTCTCTAAATTGATCCTAGGGTGATCCGTCTCGACTAATATAAACTACCTATGTCACGTGGTCACCCTGGGCAGTCACAACCTCACCAAGGATGGTACTATCAGTGTTTATCTAACCCAGAAGCCTGATGGTAGCCTACCTCCGCCTGCCTCACCGTAGGACCTCCTCTTGCTTAAGAGGATCACCCCGCCCTACTCGGCGGCGATGATGCCCACAGGGCGCTCCTCCAGAAGCCGATACCACATTTGGCAGCAGCCGGTGCTCAAGGCGAAC
>JAFAPF010000293.1 GCA_019247245.1 Rubrobacter sp.
GGTGGCTTAGCGCGTCGGCAGAGTGGACAGCAGCGGGGGCAGCACCTGACCGAGTGGGCCCCGGCGGTAGATGTGCTCCAGAGGGATGGCGACCTGGTGGTCAGGGCAGAGCTGCCTGGTGTGAGGCCGGAGGACGTGAACATCACGCTCCAGGACAACGTGTTGACCATCAGTGGAGAGCGCCAGGAAGAGCAGGAAGAGCGGCGCGGCGGCTACTATGTAAAGGAGCGCAGGCGCGGCACGTTCAGCCGGAGCATGACGCTGCCCGAAGGCGTGAGCGAAGACAGTATCCGGGCCCGGTACGAGCACGGGGTGCTGGAGGTGAGCATCCAGGGTGCCGCGGCGGTGCGAGAGCCAAGGCGTATACAGGTAGAGAGTGCAGGTGGCGAAAGCGCCGGCACCCACAGTATCGGTACAGAGCGCCCCGGAGAGGGTATCGGGCTCGGGAGCCCTGGAAGCGCTGGCACCCAAAATATGGGTACAGAGCGCCCCGGTGAAGGTGGCGGACCCGCGAGCTCTGGTGACGCTAGGTCTGAGGGTCCTGGCGGTCCGGTCCGGTAGACAGAGCCAAGCGCTAGGAGCAGACCGGGTGGCGAGTGAAGACCGTCGCCCGGTCTTTTGCTTAGTCCGTTTATCTAGCTTTTGAACGTTCAAAGGAGGCAAGAGGAGATTGGCTACGAGACTTTGCGATGTGTGTGGTATACGGCCGGCGGTCGTCACGGTGAGACGTGTAGTCCCCGGAGGACCCGCGAGGACCGAACACCTATGCGAGGTACACTCTGCTGAGGCAAGGGGTGGTAGAAGACGCCCACCTTTCGGAGGCGGAGGTAGCCTATTTGACGATTTCTTCAATAGGTTCTTCGATGCCTCCGAAGGACCACGCAGTATGCCCATAGGTGGAGAAGGGACGACAACACCTGGACGGCAAAGGGCCGAACAGGTAGATATAACGCAGTTCTTCAGCGATTCTACGAGCGAGCTGTTGCAGCGGGCGGCCCAGAAGGCTGCAGAGTGGGGGAGCTTGGATCTGAATGCTGAGCATCTCCTCTGGTCAGCCCTGCAAGATGAAGTGGTGCGGCGAGTACTCGAAAGGTTAGACGCAGACGCCGAGGCCATCAGGGCTCAGCTTGAAGAGGAGATCAGCAAGGGTAGCCGGGCAGAGGGCTCTCCCTCCCTGACGCCAGATGCCAAGCGGGCACTGCTTTCGGCTTACGAGGAGTCGCAAACCCTTGGTGCTTCGTATATAGGTCCAGAGCACATCCTACTGGCCCTCGCTGCTGATGAGGAATCCGAGGCCGGTAGGCTCTTGCGGCGCTTCGGGCTCTCGCATACTAAACTCAGGGGCGCTGTTGTACGCGGGGTGGATAGTGCGAGCGGTACTGCGCGCGAGCAGGAGAGTGCCACACCCACACTGGAAGAGTACAGTCGAGACCTCACCCAGATGGCCAAGGAGGGCAAGCTCGATCCCGTGATCGGACGCAGCGAAGAGATCGAGACGACCGTAGAGGTCCTCTCGAGGAGGACCAAGAATAACCCTGTGCTCATAGGGGACCCTGGCGTTGGCAAAACTGCTATCGTGGAGGGTATAGCCCAGCGTATAGTAAATGACGAGGTCCCTGAGACCCTCGCAGGCAGGAGAGTTTTGGCGCTCGATCTCTCCGGCATGGTGGCCGGAACGCAGTATCGTGGCCAGTTCGAAGAGCGGCTCAAGAAGGTCATAGACGAGATTCGAGAGAATGCCGAGGATCAAATAATCTTCATCGATGAGCTGCATACAGTCGTGGGAGCTGGAGCAGCCGAAGGCTCGATGGACGCTTCGAACATGCTCAAGCCGGCGTTGGCCCGTGGTGAGCTGCGTTGCATCGGGGCTACCACCATCGATGAGTATCGCAAGAATATAGAGAAGGATGCCGCCCTAGAACGCCGCTTCCAGCCCGTGCTTGTTAGCGAGCCGACCGTGGACGACACCATACAAATCCTCTTCGGCCTCAGGGATCGCTATGAGGCTCACCATCGGGTCAAGATCACCGACGAGGCAATCATTGCTGCCGCCGAGCTCTCGGACCGCTACATAACCGACCGCTTCTTGCCCGATAAGGCCATAGACCTCATGGATCAGGCGGCAGCTAGAGTACGTTTGCGATCGAAGATCAAGCCCCAAGACACTAAAGAACTCGAAGACGAGATAAAGCGCCTAGCGCGGGAGAAAGATCAGGCGGTTGCCACCGAAGACTTCGAGAAGGCCCAAGAGCTCAAAACCAGGACCGCAGAGTTGCGTAACGAGCTTGAGAAGGCGCGTGAGGGACGACGCCCTGCGGCTGAGGTCGTGGCCGAGGATATAGCCGAGGTTGTCTCCAAGGCTACCGGTATACCAGTCTCGCAGCTAACCCAGGAAGAGCGCGAACGGCTACTCAAGCTCGAGAAGCAGCTGCATGAGCGGGTGGTGGGGCAGGAAGAGGCCGTCTCTGCGATAGCCGAGGCTATCCGCAGGGCCCGAGCAGGGCTGCAGGACCCCAACCGTCCGATTGGAAGCTTCCTTTTCTTGGGACCGACCGGTGTCGGCAAGACCGAGCTTGCACGCGCGCTAGCCGAGGCCCTCTTCGGGGAGGAGGCGGCGATGGTCCGCATCGACATGAGCGAGTTCCAGGAGAGGCACACTGTCAGTAGGCTTGTGGGTGCGCCTCCGGGCTATGTTGGGTATGAGGAAGCTGGCCAGCTTACCGAAGCGGTCCGCAGGCGCCCTTACTCCGTTTTGCTGCTAGATGAGATAGAGAAAGCTCACCCAGACGTATTCAACATCCTACTTCAAATCCTTGATGAGGGCAGACTTACCGACGCCCAGGGAAGGACCGTGGACTTCAAGAACACGGTTATCATCATGACCTCTAACATGGGTGCGGAGAGGATTCAGGCCCACGCCCGTAGGAATGAGTCCTTCGAGGAGCTGAAAGAAGATATGATGCAGATCCTGAGGCGCACCTTGCGCCCTGAGTTCCTGAACCGTATAGACGAGGTAATCGTCTTTAGGGCCCTCAGTAGAGAGCAGATAGCTGACATTGCCAAGCTCCTCTTAGAGCGTACGACAAGACGTCTGCATGCCCAGGACATTGGGGTCGAGTTTACCGAGGAGGCCGTGAATCTTCTATCCGAGGAGGGTTTCGACCCCGAGTTCGGGGCGCGTCCTTTGCGCAGAACTATCCAGCGCAGGGTCGACAACGAGCTATCCCGGATGGTGCTCGGAGGTTCGCTCAGCCCTGGGGATAAGGTGGTGGTGAGCGTCGAGGAAGGCAGGCTCGTCTTCGAGGTCCTCGAAGGGGCAGCCACCGTGACGGGTGAGGCCGAATAGTAGTGACGAGGACGAGCTATTCGAAAGACCCTCTGGCGGTCGATACTAGCCTTCGCGTTTCCCGGGGCTCGTGGCTCGTATCCGGCGCTCTGATGAAGCCTCCAAGCCCCTCTTGCGTGAGGCGTTCGGGCTCCGGGATACGTACCAGGCCCCGGGCCATGACCTCCTCGTCCAAAGGGTAGGGCAGATCCAGGCGCAAAGCTAACGTCCTGTCGAGCTCTTCGTCGGGAAGGGTGTGTGCTTCCTCCTCCATCTGCGTCATCTCCGACCCGCTGAGGTTAGCAGCTTCGAGGTCGTTGACCATCAGAGCTACCAGCTTGCGCTCCTTAGTCCTGCGATCCGCCATCTCTACCTCCCTGCCACTTTTAGTTTACCGGCGTCCAAGTCTACAACGCACCTCCTATTAGCGTCAGGCCGTTAGCTCTAGCCTTCTCGTTGCTGTATCATGTTCATATTTAGGATGATCTCGTAAAGGGGTGCTTCGATGGGTCGGATAGAGATGGATAACCAAGGGGCGATGGTGTGGGTGGAGACCTCGTTGCGATACGCCCGCGACCGTGATCTGCCGAGGATCGTAGGGCTGTTGGCGGCAGTTCGATACGAGATCGCTCTGGAGGCAGAGATAGCGAAGTACGCGCCGCTGTCTCGTTGGCGGACATGAGCACGTTAGAAAACGGGTTCTGGTTGTTACTTGGTCGGTCCGCCCCGCATTTAGAAATTTATTTTGGGGGTAAAGGCAGCCCGACAACAATTGTTGTCGGGCTGCCACCGTCTACTACATCAAGAAGCTTCTTTATCAGGTCCAGCAGAGATTATCCGGAAGACGGGCGCTGGCGTAAGCTCCAACCCGCTGGTAAGCTCTCGGATTGTTTCCGGTGGGCACTCGCTAGCGCGGGTAACGAGTGGAGGAGGAAAAAGGATGTTGCGGGTAAGGGATGCCATGACCCGGGAGGTCGTTACCCTTGGGCCAGAGGCGAGCGCGGCTCAAGCCCTGGGTCTGTGCCGAGTGAATAACATCCGGCACTTGCCGATCGTGGAAGGGAGCAGGGTTGTAGGTCTCGTCTCCGACCGGGACTTGAGAGATGTAAGCCCTCCACGCGGTACCGCTGACGAGGAGAACACCTTGGGGTGGGTGCGGGTGAGGGACATAATGACGCGGGAGCTTGCCACAATCCATCCTCTGGACACCATCGAGCACGCTGCGCGTGAGATCTATGACAGGAGGATTGGTTGCTTGCCCGTGGTCGCCGAAGGCGAACTGGTCGGCATCATAACCTCCTCGGATCTAATGCGCACCCTCATCGAGCTCATTGGTGCGCACGGGGCGGGCAGCTGGGTCGAGGTAGAGGTTCCGAACGAGCCGGGCATGCTGGCCGAGGTGACCAACATTATCCGGGAACGGCACGTCAACATAACTGGCGTCTTCCTCACCCCGGCGAGCAGGGCTACCTATCGAACGATCATACTGCGCCTTGAAACTACCGATCCTTCCGGTATTGCGGAGAGGCTCACCACCGCCGGATATATCGTAACCTCTACCGAATCCTCCGCTCCGGTGCAACGCTACCTCGAACGGAGGTAGGAAGAGCGTGAACCGCACCTTACGATGACGCCCGGTTTCATCCTTCTCCCGCACGGGTAAGAACCACACTATGCGGGTTGTGGTACTGGGAGCGACGGGCAACGTAGGGACGAGCGTGCTTCGCTCTCTCGAGGGCGAGGAACAGGTGGAGTCGATTCTGGGGTTGGCCCGACGCCGACCTGAACTCCGTATGGCGAAGGTCGGATGGGCCCAGGCAGACATCGCCAGGGATGACCTCGTGCCGCACTTTCGCGGGGCGGACGCTGTCGTATTGCTCTCGTGGCTCATACAGCCGTCTCGGGACTTGAACAAGCTGTGGATGGTCAACGTCGAGGGGAGCGTGCGGGTAGCGCGTGCCGTCAAGGAGGCCGGAGTACCCACGCTGTTGTACGCCTCGTCCATCGGTGCATACTCGCCGGGCCCAAAGGACCGGGCGGTAGACGAGAGCTGGCCGACGGGCGGTATACAGACCTCCTATTACTCGCGGCAGAAGGCGGAGGTCGAACGACGACTGGATCACTTTGAGAGCCAGAGCCCTGACGTACGGGTCGTCAGGATGCGCCAAGCACTAGTCTTCAAGCACGAGTCGGCGGAGGGCCAGCGACGCCTCTTCGGGGGGCCGTTCTTCCCGAGTTTTCTGGCGCGGCCAGAGTTCATTAGCGTGGTTCCGCGGATAGAAGGCCTACGGTTTCAGGTGGTCCATTCCTACGACGTGGGGGAGGCCTACAGGCTTGCCCTCTTGCGGGAGGTGCGCGGGGCGTTCAACCTCGCTGCCGAACCGGTGCTGGATGCCCAAGAGATGGGAAGGATCCTCAATGCCACTCCAGTGCCGGTTCCCGCTCGGCTAGCACGCGTAGGTGCCGACCTTTCCTGGAGGCTGCGTCTGCAGCCGGCGTCCGTGGGGTGGCTGGATATGGCGCTCAACCTCCCGATCATGGACACCGCCCGGGCTCGCATGGAGCTCGGCTGGACCCCCCAACGCACTGCCGAAGATACTCTCTTAGAGCTTCTAAAGGGACTGCGCGAGGGGGCGGGGCTGGACACACCGCCGCTCTCGGCGGGCACCAGCGGACCGTTGCGGATCCGCGAGGTGCTAACAGGTGTCGGGAGGAGGGAACCGTGAAGGCCGTGGTGTGGCATGGCAAAGAAGACGTTCGGGTGGACAACGTGCCGGACCCGATCATCCAGGAGCCCACAGATGCCATCGTCCGTATAACCTCGACCGCTATCTGCGGCTCGGACCTACATCTCTACAGCAAGCTCTACCCCGTCATGCGAGAGGGCGACATCATCGGCCATGAACCCATGGGCGTCGTCGAGGAGGTTGGTAGAGAGGTCGAGCATATAAGCCCCGGTGACCGCGTCGTCGTGCCCTTCAACATCTCCTGCGGGCGTTGCTACTTCTGCAATCAGCAACTCTACTCGCAGTGTGCCACGACGCGGTATAGGGGCAAGCTCGCCGAGAACTCGAACCTGTTGGGGCGGGGCAGGGGCGCGAGCCTGTTCGGCTATACGCACCTCTACGGCGCCGTCCCCGGTAGTCAGGCCGAGTATTTGCGTGTCCCGCAGGCGCACTTCGGTCCGATAAAGGTGCCGGAGGGGCCCCCGGACGAGCGGTTCCTCTATCTCTCGGACGTTTTGCCGACCGCCTGGCAGGCAGTCGTCTACGCGGACGTGCCCCAGGGCGGGACACTGGGAATATGGGGCCTCGGGCCCATAGGACAGATGTGTTCTAGGATCGCCTATCATCTGGGTGTCGGGCGTGTGATCGGGGTGGACGGCGTCCCCGAGCGCCTCTCGCTCGCCTCGAAGTATGGTGTGGAGACAATAGACCTCTCGGCGGTGGACGATGTCAAGGAGCTCGTGCTCGAGATGACCGACGGTCGGGGCGTGGACGCTGCGATCGACGCCGTCGGCATGGAGGCCTCAGGCTCGCTAGTCAGCTCTATACTCCAGACGACCAAGGTCCAACTTGATAGAACAAACGCCTTGCGTGAATGTATGTCTTCGATCCGACGCGGCGGAACCCTGTCGATAAGCGGTGTCTACGCCGGGCCGGTCCAGATGTTCCCCTTAGGAGACCTTTTCGACATGCAGGTTCAGGTCCGGATGGGTCAGGCCAACGTCCGGAGTTGGACTGACGATATCCTCCGCGTGCTTGGCGACGAGGATCCTCTGGGCACCGAAGATCTCGCCACCCACTACATGGCGCTAGAAGATGCACCCTTTGGCTACGAGATCTTCCAGAAAAAGCAGGACGGCGCTATCAAAATCGTCTTGAGGCCGTGACCCCTCTTTTCCACGGTAACTCACATGCGATCTACGTAGTCCGAAAAAGTCTTGATTAGAGCAATCACCGAAGTTTGCCGTTGCGCGTTGTGAGAGATCCTTTACGTTTAGGATGAGCCTGGCAACAGGCTCTTGGAGCGAGCGAGCGATTGCCTGCGTATACGTTAGCTAAATGGCGACCGAAACCGGTGCTCCCCATCTGCGTCTTACAACGCTCCAACCTCCGCAGCGTGTAGGCCTGGAAGTCATCCGCCTGGTTGCCGTTCGCGTCCTGGATGAGTCCCCAGAGAGCCCAGAGTAGGTCGCTCATCACTTTGTAGAGGGTCAGGCGTGAGTAGAGCACGGGAGGCACATTGCCGTTGCAGTAGGTTTCCAGCATCATCCGGTCTTGCTCGGGCCCGAACCCAGCCTCTACCGAGAGGTCGCCGAGATCCCACATCGGATCGTTCATGCCGGAAAACTCCCAGTCAATAAGGTAGAGGTCTCTGCCAGTGTCCACGAAGTTCCCAGGCCACGGGTCGTTGTGGCAGGGTGCGAGGGGCACGGGAGAAGCTTCTAACGCCCGACGCATTTGCGCTACCTCTTGCGTTACCTCGTAATAAGCCTCGCGTGGCATCCCCAGTTTCCTTAGGATGCCCAGGTAGTTATCCATCATAGAGAAAACGTTGAAGCGGGACTTGAAAACCGGACCGAAGCTGTGAACCTGCCTGAGCACCCGCGCGGCGCGAGCTGGCGCTAGCGAAGCGCGAATAAACCCGTTTCCGTTGGTGCAAGCTCCCTCGATGAAACGGGATAGCATAGTACCGTCCTTTGTATCGAAGTAGAGCACCTCGGCGCTAACCCCGGCGGCGGCTGTGATCCGGGCGTTATGCTCCTCGGCCTCTCTGTCTATGTAATCACAAGTGTCCTTCCCGGGGAGCCTCAGCACGTAGGCTTCACTGTTGTTGATTATCTTGTAACTCGCGTTGGTGAGAGAGCCGAGACGCTCGATTGTGAGGGCTTCACTGCATACACCTTCAAGTAACTGTATGCGCGCCAGCGCAGCGTATACCCTGTCCAATCCCGCTCCTCTCTTCTCTTTATTCCATTCGAGAGCACAATAACGCACAGTCCCTGTTGAGACCGCGGTCACCTACACCCCTATGCCAAAGTCCGAACCCATTATACCGACTCTGGGCAAGCTCTTTGCAAACTTACCGGGCGATTGGAGCTTCGTGGCGGTTTATTTACGGAGCGAGAAGAGTATGGTTGCCTGACCAATGTCTCGTCGCCGGGTGTCGTTGCGTGCCACATAAGCTTGCAGCTCGTTTTTCGCATCCAGCTTCTGAATCCGGGAGAAGACCCGCTCCAGGCGGTCTTCCGTAACCAGCGACCAGACCGAATCGCCATCCCGCCACTCTTTGTTCAGGGGACCGCGGGGGTCGAGGTAAGCATCGCCTTGTAGCGTGGCATCGACCGGTACGACCCTTCCCTGGTGAGCGAAGCCGCAACCATCGAGGATTTCGATCAGCTCGTCGAGGGGAGCATAACGGGCTCGGAGAGCATCGGCAGCTTCCGGGATCAGGCTGTAATGCCAGTAGCCGTGGCGTAGCTGCTCCTGCGAACAGGTGTTGACGGTGAGAACTCCGTTGGGTTTGAGCACTCGGGCAAACTCAAGAAAGACCTGCTGGTGGGCAGGGAAACCTTTGGGCGCGTCATCCGGCAGGTGATGAAGTACCTGATTTATCATAACGCCGTCGAACGTTGCATCCTCGAAGGGCAACGCGTCGATCGGGGAGGAGTAGAACGAGACCCGACCCTCAGCCTTAAAGGGCGCCAACTTCTGAGCGGCGACCTCGAGCATGCCCGGATTCAGATCCACCGCCTCGATCCGACCGACGTGATTGAGCAGCGCTTGAGAATAGCTGCCGGTACCACACCCTGCGTCTAGCACAACCATCCGGTTCAGTGGCGTCTGTGCGTGGGCGAAGCAGCCAACGATGATCTCGGTCCCTACCGGCTCCCGCGTCTTGTCGTAATGCTTGGATGTCTGCGTGTAGTTCTCATAGCTGCTCATTTCGAACTTACTCTTTTCTCCTTGTCTAAGCGTGCCACAACCTACTCGGGTACCACGGTCCTGGTATATCCTTAGGTGGTATGCCCCGAGGGATCACGAGCTGATCGTCTAAGTCTAGCTCTATTATCGTAGGCCAGGCTCGCTACCTGCCCGCGAATGCTCACACGGAAACGATATACTCGTTTATCGTCTCTGACATGCTCGAGCTCTATAAGTCCGAAGTTCCGGGTTGCCCGCAGACCCAGGAGCTGCGCCTTATTGCTCGATTCCTGGTTTGCGTGATGGTCGAGAGGAAATCGTATGCCCATTTCGTCTGGTGTGCGATCCGCAACGGAGGAAGCGATGGCATCTTCCGATAAGCTCTTTAGCATCTCGTGTACGGGTGCCTGCCGAATACCTTTGTTGTAACGCTCGATAAGCTCCTCGGCTGGCGACTCACGTGAGATGGGAGAGCTGATCAATTGATAGCTAGCCGTGTTCCTACGATGCTCAGGCTTTCTGGAGCCGAATACATGCATGGCGCCCATGTGCGAGTCCCCCGAGAGGACGAAAATAGCTCGTGGACGCAGCTCGTTAGCAAGCTCTAACAAGAGATCGAGCACATGCGTTAGGTCGGATTGGTTATGCTCAGAGATCCACTGATCGTCCATATTGTATGTGGTGCTTAGGTCTTCCTCGACGACCTGCCATTCGAAAGCCTCCCCCACGATTTCTCTACCAGAGATATACCCGATGCCGTTACCTACTACCGGGCCAGCCACCCAAGCATCTAGGAGGGCCGCGCCCGTGCCCACCGCGCTCGCCAAGGCCTCCTCGAGTTCCTGGTTGAACCTCTCAAGCTCTGCCAGCGAAACGAGGGCGAGCGGCACCGCTGCTATAAAGAAAATAACATCTGCTTGCTGGATCTCTCGGCTCCTGGCCCATTCCTCCATCGCTGCAAACTGCTCCTTACCCAGGATAGCGAAAGATTCTGTAGGGTCGTTGCGGACCTCGGTTCCGCGGACGGTTCGGCTGTCCGCGACAAAGAACGCTGCGGGGACCCGGTGGAAGCTGTAGTAAATAGGACTAGAGGGGTTGGTTCCACCCGGGTTGTGGGCGTGCTGGAAAGCGTGGTAGGCCCGTATTGCGCCGTTAACTCGACGGCGAACCGCCGGGGCAACGGCATTCATAGTTTGGATGATGCCATCGGAAGGCGACGGGGATCCCCAGTCATCGATGATCTCGTGGTCGTCCAACGTCATGTAGGTAGGAGTACGACGTAGCACCTCACGTATAGGCTTGTATGTCCAATACTGGTGGTAGCGTTTCACGTACTCCTTGAACCAGGCTTCCTCTTTATCTCCCTCGAGCCCGTGCTCATAAATCTGGTCCCCCATGAGGAGCATTAGATCGTAGTCACGGCTTTGTGCCAACGCCTGCCAGCGTTCGAGGCTCCTTTCGGTGGTGGGAGTGTGGCAAGAGCCAAATACCAAGCTGAGGCTATCAGTGTCGGTTGGCGCGGTGATGAATTACCCCTTCGCCAGTACGTGTGTCTTGGCAGCTTTTTCCACGGCCGCCTCAGAACTCTGCGCCCCTGCAGAGAATTCTCGGAAGCGGAGTTGAAAGGTGTA
Source organism: Rubrobacter sp. (assembly GCA_019247245.1). GTDB lineage: Bacteria > Actinomycetota > Rubrobacteria > Rubrobacterales > Rubrobacteraceae > Rubrobacter_F. The sequence continues at coordinate 10,884 of JAFAPF010000293.1, forward strand.
GTTCGTAGCCGGTTTCAGATTCGTAAACTCCAACTTGGCGGTATTCGCCCGTCCGGGGAAGATCACCGGCTGGAGTGCGGAAGGCGATACAATGGTCTTTCCGGGTTCGTTCGGGATTTCATCGATCTCACAAACATAACTGTGGCCGAGGAGGATAGTCCCGTGACGGCAGAACCAAAGCGTTGCCAACTCGCTTGTTGTATGCCCGACGATGGCTTTAGCGAAATCGCGCACCACCTTTTGCTCGGCTCGCTTAACTTCAACCAGTGCCCCTTCATGGTCCCGTAAGGGAAAGGAGCCGACTGTACTGTCGAACCCTGCAAGCCTTGTCCAGATGCTAAACCTTGCCACAACCTCATCCGGCGGCCTTGTTCGGCTTGCTGGAGATCCGCCTACTGGGACCTCCAACCTTGCTCGACGTTGCCTATGGAAAGCTTCATTGATATCTAAGCAACATGAAGAAATGCCTCCGGCTCCACTTATAATTCGTTGGGAAAGGCTCTCGCCTTCGCCATCGATGAACGTACACTCGCTGCGAGTTGGGCTGTTAGTAGCATCTTCGGGGTTTGAAGGCTTGGCTACCTGCCACCTCGGCGCTACCTCCACGGTAACCTCGACGTGGGTACCAATAACAGGAGTAGCAGAGACAAACTCTTCGAGACGAGCAACGATGGTGATCATAGCTTATCCCGCGCTATAGCGCAGCGGGGTGCTTGTTATCTCTGACACAGATGTTCCCTTCGTTCGTCCTGAGAGCCATACTAAACCAAAGTTTTACTCGCAGTTAACGCTCTTGTTACTTGAGGTAGGCTCTTCCAGCCTATAATAGGCCTACGTGTACACCTTTTTTACATACAAAGATGTAGAGCGTTCGTAGCTACATGAAGATAAGCTCTCTGCCGGCAGTCTACAGTTCTGAGGGAGGAAAGAACCGTATGGCATTTCGTAGCGTGGGTATCAACCTGCCGCATCTACATCTGGATGGCGTCTCTCGGTTTATAGAGGACTTGGAAGCCTTGAAGGACGCTGGCCCCGATTTCGTGGAGGTTTGGCCCCATCACCTGGGCGTCATTCTCGGCGGTGATCTGAACCCGGTCCGGCTACATGCTGTCCAGGAGGTGCTTCTGGAGGCAGATTTGGCCTATACCGTCCACGCCCCGCTCGAGATAAACCTTATGGATTTGACCGCTCCCAAGCTTCAACGTGATGTCTTGTACGCCAGCCTCCGGTTCGCGCACAGCATCGACGCGGAGGTTGTGGTCTGCCACGCCGGCCAGCGGGTGGGACCGCGTGACGCCCGGTACAGTTTGAGGGACCAACTAATCGCCGAGCGGTCTGCTCTGCGAGAGGCGGGGGATATGGCGGCGGAGCTTGGCGTGACGGTCGCTGTAGAAAACTACTATCCCGAGCTACCCATTATTCGTGGTGCGGTTTACGACTACTCCGTTTGGCCCTCCGAGCTAGCTGAGCAGATCTCAGCGGTCGATCATCCTTCGGTCGGCATTTGCCTAGACGTGGGACACGCGGCCCTGGCCGCTGGCGTCTTCGGATTTGACTACGTCGAGGGATGCGCTACCGTCGCGCCGCTCGTTCGCCACATACACCTGCACGACAACCTGGGAAGAACCAACCTTACGGGCGAGCTACAGGTCTCCGAGCATCACGTCTACGGGTTGGGAGACTTGCACCTACCACCTGGGAGAGGGAACATCCCACTAGGGGAGATGTTGCGGCGGGTGGACTTCCCAGAAAACCCCGCGTGCTGCGTAGAACTCTGTCCGGATCTCTACTCTTTAGCCCCGGAGGCACTCCAGGCGGCCCGCGAGCTCGGAGAACCGGTGGCAGCCTGGGAGCGGGTTTCCTCTTAACTTCAGGCCAACTGCTTATCTCAAAGCCCGTACTGCGGGTATCGTCTCAGCAAGTGCCTTTCGCCCAGCCCCGGTAGGATAGTTGCCGGTAAGGGTATAGGCCTTAAGCGTCCTGAGTAGAAGGAGAAGCTTGTATGCTGGTAGAGCGGTTCGACGTGTTCTTGTTCGACCTCGATGGTGTTGTCTATCTTGGGGACGAACCGCTTCCCCACGCGAGGGAGTCCTTGGCCCGGCTACGTAGCGCGGGCAAAGCGGTACTTTTCTTGACCAACGATCCGCGTCCGACACGGTCAGAAGTGGCTCGACGGTTGGCTAGACTGGGCATAGAGGCTCGCCAGCAGGAGATCTTCGCTTCAGGGTGGGCTACGGCAAGATGCCTCAAACAAAGTGACGTGCGTTCTGCCTACGTCGTCGGGAGTCCTGGGTTAATTTCTGAGATCCGCGAGGCTGGGGTCGAGGTCATTGAGTCTGGACACCCTGAAGCAGTTGTGATCGGGGGCGACGAACGTACCTCTTACGCCCATATCGAGAGGGCAGTGAGGCTCATTTTGGGAGGAGCGAGATTCGTAGCTACCAACCCAGATAGTTCTTACCCCACCCCGGAAGGTCCTATCCCAGGTGCTGGGGCGGTGGTGGCGGCCATCCAGGCCGCCTCAAACAAGCGGCCCGCCGTGACCGTGGGAAAGCCTTATCCCGAAATGTTCGACCTGGCGTTGGAAGAATTCGAGGACAAGACCGGGCGGATTGTTATGGTCGGGGACAACCCCTCGACAGATATCCTGGGGGCTCATCGGGTAGGTATAACGGGCATCTTGGTTTCAAGGACACCCGTGAGGTTTCGCTCTAACCAAGACTTTCGCATCCCAGATGCCGTTATTCCCGATCTTTCTTTTCTCTTCGATCCAAGAGTATCCGTTCGCGCGTGGAAGAGCCCTTCTTTCTCGTGGCCCGACCGGGTAGAGGCAGGTGTAGCCGCCGTGATACTCAACCGTAAAAATGAGGTGCTCTTGGTGAGAAGAGTCGATCGTGATCTTTGGAGCGTGCCATCAGGAGGTATCGAAAGGGGAGAGAGCATCAAGGAAGCGGTAAGCCGCAACGTGATCGAGGAGACAGGGTTGAAAGTTGCGGCAACACGGCTCATAGGGGTCTACTCCGACCCCGCCTCTCAGGTGTTCTGCTATCCGGCGCGGGAAGCCGTTCAGTTTATTACCTGTTGCTTCTTATGTGTGATAGAGGGAGAGATCCTTCAAGCAGTCGATACCGAAGCTTCCGGTGCTGCGTTTTTCAACCCGGAGAAGCTTCCGGCCGGTCTGCTGCCCACACATTCCAAGTGGCTGTCCGACACCCTGGCGGGCAGAGAACCTCCTTTCATCCGGTAAGCTGGATCATCGAGGCCTAACGGTGCAATTTCCCTACACCACTACTCTTTACTCGTAGCCGTCTTTACGCCAACCTTGGGCTTCGAAGACCCATTTCTGTCGTGGGGGCGATAAGCCTGACACGCGAATAGGAAACGATGAGATGAGCGGCACGCTCTCCATGCGAACCGCTATCCGTCTACCTTCGAACGCGATGTCGAGGAGCGTGATCTCGAACGGCGGCTCGACGAGTGCCGGGCATGAGACCTGTAGCACATTTTCGACTACGCAGGCGTACCGTATATGGATGTGCCCGCTGAGTACGACGGTTGGTTCTGGTCGCTCGAGTAGCGGCTGCGCGATCTCTTCCAGGTCTTCGAGATCATCGCCGTACATTAGACCTGTTCCTGACACTTCGTCTGAAAAAGAGATTATCGGATAGTGGCTGATCAATAGCACGGGTCCATCTCCCCATTCGGACGTGTCTAGCCTATCCGTCGAGCGGGGGATGTAGCCCCAATCTCCGTTGGTAATAGAGAAGCCGGCGATACGTAGCCCTTCATCGACGACTTCTCCTTGAGGCGTGGCGAGCCGAACGTTGCTCATCCTAACCCTCTGTACCACCTCATCCAGAGCTTCTGTCCGACCGATCAAATCGTGGTTGCCCGCCACGGCCCACACCGGCAGCCCTGCTTCGGCTGCCAGCCTCACACCCGACTCGAGCGTCTCACGGCAGGAGTGCGAGATGTCGCCTAGCAGCACCAACGCATCGACGTTTTCCTTCATGCACCGCCTTAGCGCTAGTCGGTACGCTACCAGCGTGT